>JAGPDF010000013.1:67353-87569 GCA_018057705.1 Thermoanaerobaculia bacterium
CACGTGCGGCCGCCGGGAGAGGTCATCGGCGGACCGCTGGAGGTGCCGCGCAACTGGTTCGCGGCCTGCGACGCCGCGACGGGCGCTGTGCTCGCCTGGGACCCGCAGGCGACCTGCGACGCCGGCGCCTTCCCCACCTGCGCGAACGGTCCGCGCGGGCAGACGCTGGCCCTCGCCGCCGACGGTCAGTCGATCTACATCGGAGGGAAGTTCCGTGCGATCGCGGGCGTCCAGCGCCGGCACGCGGCGCGGGTGGCACGCTCGAACGCCGCCCCCGATCCGCTCTGGCTGCCGGAGCCGAACGATCGGGTGCAGCGGATCCTGGTGGCGCCGGACGGAGGCCGGGTCTACATCGCCGGCAACTTCGACGAGGTCGGCGGCTGCGGCACGACGCCCTGCCACGCCCGCATCGCAGCGGTCTCGCCGACGACGGGAGTGGTGGCGAGCGACTTCGACCCGCTCGTCGAGTCCGACGGCGGCGGCTTCACGTCGGTTTACGCCCTCGCGCTCTCGACGGATGCGCAGACGCTCTATCTGGGCGGGCAGTTCGACACGGTGAACAGCGGGCGCCGCGCGAGTGCCGCCGCCGTGGATGCAGCGACCGGGACGGTCACGACCGGTTTCGCTCCGGCGCTCGCCGACTCGAATCCCGGCGACCTCGAGGTCCAGGTCTACGACCTCCAGGTGGACCGCAACTGGATCTACCTCTGCGGCGACTGGTGGGAGACCGAGGAGCTCGGCGGCCAGCAGAACCAGCGCAACGTGAACCGGTTCGCGCCCGCGACGGGGCCCGTCGACCCGGACTTCTGGATCGCGACCGACGGCGGCGTCCAGGCCTGCGCGCTCGATCCGGATCTGGGCGTGCTCTTCGTCGGCGGCCACTTCGACTGCGTGCGCGCCTGGGCCGACTCGACGACGCCGGTCGATCCGACGCCCGCGCAATGCGGCAGCGATGCTCTCTTCGTCGGCACCCAGCAGCGCGATCTCTTCGCCCTGACGGTCGCCGGCGGAGACCTCCTGCCCTGGAACCCGGATACCGGCGGCGCCGCCGGCACCTGGGCGATTGCGCGCGGCAACGGCGGCGGCCGCCTCCTCATCGGCGGCGAGCTCGCCTGGCCCCGCACCGGCACCGCCTCCCACCAGTCTCTGCTCTCCTTCCCCCTCCCCCTCTTCGCCGACGGCTTCGAAGGGGAGAACAGCGACCGCTGGTCGGCGATCTTCCCGCCGGACTGAGCGCCAGCGCGCCCAGCGGATCTCAGGTCGATTTCGT
Source organism: Thermoanaerobaculia bacterium (assembly GCA_018057705.1). NCBI lineage: Bacteria > Pseudomonadati > Acidobacteriota > Thermoanaerobaculia > Thermoanaerobaculia bacterium. Next base: position 68,624 of record JAGPDF010000013.1, read on the forward strand.
CGCGGCGAGCATGCGCCCGAGACTCTCGGCCGCCTCGGAAAGAGTCTTGTCGATCGCGGCGAGGGTGGCGGCCTGGTAGTGCTGCCCGAGCGGGGATTCGATGAAGTCGAGGTAGCCGGCGAGCTCGGGTTCGGTGAGATTGCGGTAGATGAAGACGAAGGTGGCGACGCTCTCTTTCTCGAGCGCCTGCGCCATCGCGGCGCGCTGCGCTTGCATCGTCGCCTGAAACTGAGCGAGCGCCGCCGCGGCCGCGGCCGGATCCTCCACAGCGAGTCCGCGCATGATCCCCTCGGAGGTGTGGATGAGGATGGAGGCCATCGACTCGCCCCAGCGCAGGGCCCGGAGCAACTCCTGGATCTGCTCCACGCGGGCGGGCGGCGTGTCGGCCAACAGTTTCGGCGCCTCGAGCTTCTGCAGCGCCTGCTGCTCGGGCTCGCCGGCCCGACCCTCGAGCGCGGTGATGCGAACGCCGAGTTCCGTGCCCAGCCAGGTGACGATCCCGGCCACCTCCTCCGCCGTGAGGGTGGTCGCGAGCTCGCGCCGCACGGTGGCCCGCAGCCGGTCGCCCGAGTAGGCCGCCGCGACCGCCTCGAGGATCTTGGCCGCCCCGTCGTCGGCGCGATCGTGGTTCTTCGCCATCGCCTCGGCGAAGCCTTCCTGCACCATCGTCTCGAACTGCGGCAACTGCTCCCACAGTCCCGACACATGCATCAGCTCGTCGAGCGCCGCGTCGGTGGGCGGCGACTGGGCCGCGAGAGTGCCCGCACCGAGAAGAACCAGAATCAGAGCCGCCGACTGCCATGTACGTCGGACCACGGAATCTCCTTTCACCGCGGCGAACGCCTCACCCACCGGCCTCCGTCGCATGCCAGCAGCTTACAGCTTCGAGTGCCTTCGCCACCGAGTGTTCGCCTTGTCGGCCGCGTCTCGCAAGTCGACACGCACCGTGACGGCATACACAACGGCGATCGGTTTGCCTTGCAGGAGAGCGGGTTGGAAACGCCAGGTCAACACGGCCTCGAGGACGCAGGCGTCCACCGCGGGATGGAGCCCCTTGTCGATCTTCGCATCGCAGATCTCGCCAGAGGAAAGGACGGCAAGCCCCACGATGATCACGCCAGCGATCTTCGTCTCCCTGGCCGCGGGTGAATAAACCGGCTCGTGGCGCTCGATCAGGACGGCTGTCTGCGGATGGCCCATGACGCGGTGCAGTGGTTCCCTCAGGCACTCCTCGCGGAACCCCTCCGGGTTCTCCTGCGCCGCTGCCGGAGGGGCCACCTCTCTCGTCCCGGGGTTGCCGCAGCCGACCAGGGCGACGAGGAGGAGGCCGCGTATCGAGGAGCTCGGGGTCAGCCAGCTCGTGGGCATCGTGTCGACTCTAGCCGAGACCGGCGAGGGCGCCTCATCATCGGCATCGACAAAGAAAAGCCCGCCGCCTCGTCGATTGCGCGACCCCTCGTTCGACGTCCATGTAGCCGCCCCCTGAAAACGGAGAGTCCATGAGCCATGCCCTCACACGTCGCGATTTCGCCCTACGCACCGCCGGCCTGGGTCTGGTCGTGGGACTCGCGCTTGCAGGTACGCCGTCGTCGACGCGAGCTTCGGAGCCAGGCTCCCGCTCGGAAGCTTCGCCCGCGCTTCCAGACCCATATTCCGCAGTCGATCCGGAACTTCTTCCCGCGCTCGAGCAGTTCCCCGCCTTCGACCTCACCCTGGAGACGGTCGCCCAGTTCCGGCAGATGCCCGTCCTGCCCCCACTGCCCGCTCCCGCGCCGCAGCCCATGGAGCGCTTCATCCCCGGGCCGCCAGAGCCGTCGGGGCCGACGGGAGCGCCTGGAGCCACCGGAGCCAGCGGAGCCGGCAGAGCCAGCGAGCTTCGGCTCTGGATCGTCGATCCCCTGCCGTTGGAGAAGAACAAGCCGGTGCTGCTTCACATGCATGGCGGCGGTTTCATGATGACCGACCCCATGTGGATGCCGCGGATCCAGACGATCGCGACGGATTGCCAGTGCGTCGTCGTCTCGGTCGACTACCGGCTCGCTCCGGAGACGCGCTATCCCGGGGCGCTCGAGGACAACTACGCGGCGCTTCAGTGGGTTCACGCCCATGCCGCAGAGCTCGGCATCGATCGCTCCCGGATCGCTGTCGGGGGGGAGAGCGCGGGAGGCGGCCTCGCAGCGAATCTGGCGATTCACGCCCGGGAGCACAACGGGCGCAACGAGCTGCCCATCCTCTTCCAGCTGCTCATCTACCCGCAGCTCGACGACCGGACCGGCAGCCCCCACCCATCGCCGCCCGTCAACCCCGCAATTGGCCAATTCATGTGGCCCGCGAGCGCCAACCGTCTGGCCTGGAGCTCGCTGCTGGGTGTTCCAGCCGGTTCGTCCCAGGTGCCGACAGCGGCAGTCCCCGCCCGGGTGGCCAGCGTCGCCGGCCTGCCGCCGGCCTGGATCGGCGTCGGTTCGATCGACCTCTTCGTCGAAGAGGACATGGAGTACGCGCGCCGGCTCGTCCATGCCGGAATCGCCACCGAGCTCCTGGTCGTGCCGGGCGCCTTCCACGGCTTCGATGTCCTCGTGCCGGACGCCGAAGCCTCGAAACGATTCACTGCGAGCTGGAAGAGTGCGCTGCGCAAGGCCTTCGCCAAAGGCAAGACCATCCAACAAGAAACCCCAGGGAGGAATCCATGAAGAAGAGAATGAGAGCCATCGCGCTCCAGGGCTGTGCCCTGCTCACGGTGCTCGCAACTGCGGTCCCGGCGATGGCCCAGGATACGATGGCACCGTACCCGGGCATGGCCCCGCTCGAGCAGTATCTGATGGCTCGCGACGCGGAGATCGCCCTCGCCCGCAGCGCAGCGCCGGAGTCCATCTCCCGCGATGCCGGGGTCCTGGTTCTCGGTCGTCATGGCTACGAATCCGCGGTAGCAGGCAAGAACGGCTGGGTATGCATGGTCGAACGCGGCTGGCTGGGGATGTTCGACCACCCCGAATTCTGGAGCCCGAAGGTCCGCGCCGCAGACTGTCTCAACCCACCCGCCGCTCGCTCGCTCCTGCCGTATGTCCACAAACGCACGGAGCTCTTGCTGGCCGGGCGCTCCAAGGTCGAGGTCATCGCCGCCATCCAGGCTGCGATCGACCAGCGCGAGCTACCCGCGCTGGAGCCCGGAGCTCTCTCCTACATGATGTCCAAGGCCTCGTATCTGACCGACCACGGCCACCACAATCTCCCGCACCTGATGTTCTTCGAAACGAGGCTCGACGACGCGGCCTGGGGCGCCAACCTCCCCCACTCCCCCGTTCTCTCTGTCCCCTACTGGTACCTCTCCGGGGAGGCCTTCCCTCAACTCGCGACCTTCCCTCCGCTATTCGTCTTCCTCGTCGCCGTCGACAAATGGTCCGACGGCACCCCCGCGCCGGTCATCCCAGCCACGCCAGCGATGTGATGTCGCAGACGATCCGTCCGTGCGACCGGCGCGAGAGGTGATCTAGGGTGCGGCCCAGGTCGCCATCAGGGGGATGAGGAAGCCCTCCCAGTCGGTCGCTACGTCGCCATGCTCGCCGGGAATCGCGCGGGATTGCAGCGGGAAGGCGTGATTCAACATCTTCGTCCAGTCCGCCTGAACGCTCGCGATGGGATAGACGTCGTCTCCGGTTCTCGCCGTGTGTCCGATGTGGATCTTCCAGGCCGCCGCACCGAGCACGGCGTCGACGTTGCCGCTGCCGACCACGCTGGAGAGGCTCGAGTTCTCGATGAGGACTCCAGCGAACGCGGCCGCATCGTCGGTCGCCATCTTGTAGGCGAGACCGCCGCCCGAAGAGAAGCCTGCGAGGACGATCTCCTTCTGGTGGACATAGAAGCAGGAGCTGACATCCGCGATGGCCGCGTCGACCCAGGTGGCGTCCGCGAGATTCCAGCACTGGCCGTCGCGTCCGCCGATCGAGATGACGATGTAGTCGAGCGTCGGCCGCAGTACGAACGGCGCCGCCGCCCAGCCGGCGAAGTTGAGCGCGGTGTCGCCGCAGCCGTGCAGCGCGACGAGCAGTCGCCGCGGCGTCGGGTTCTCCACGTCGTAGCCCACCGGCAGCCGCACGACATAGTCGGTGAGCCCGCTGTTCAAGGTGAAGAAACCGGTGCCGGGAGCGGGTGTGAAGGGGCAGTTCTGGGTGGGGCCCGGCCCCGGATTCCAGACCGAAGCGTTGCCGGACTCGAAGCCATCGGAAAAGAGCGGCTCCAGCGCGCCGAGCTCCTCCTCCTCCACCAGCTCGCGAAAGAGCTCGTCCGCTGCCGCCCCCTCCGCCTCAGCCGACACCGAAAGGCTCAGCGCGGCGGAGAGACCGAGGGCAGCCAGGCATCTCGATGTGTTCATCTCTGACCTCCAGAGTGCGGCCTCGAAGCCTCAAGCTACCGCGCCCGCCCCGGCAGGTCAGGGGGATTTCAACAGGGGGGGCCGACGGTCCAGGAACGTGATCCGCCGCGTCATGAAGCAGGAGTTCGGGTCCTCGACGTAGTCTCCGAACGGGCCGCAAGGCTCGAAGCCGAAGGAAGCGTAGAGAGCGCGTGCGGGCTCGAACGCCGGCTGGGCGCCGGTCTCGAGGCTGACTCGGGCGTAGCCGCGAGCTGCCGCCTCGGCGAGGAGGTGGCCGAGCATGGTCTTGGCGACACCCTTCCGGCGGTGCTTCTCGCCCGTCCGCATCGCCTTGACCTCGGCGTGATCGGGAGCGAGCTCGCGGAGCGCCCCGCAGCCGAGGAGTTCGCCCGCCTCCCACAGCGTCCAGAACCGGACGTCGGGCTTGCGCAGCCCGGCTACGTCGAGCGCATGCACGCTCTCCGGCGGCGAGATCGCGCGCATGTTGCGCAGATGCTCTTCGAGCAGCGTGCGAACCTCCGCGCCGGTCAGGTCGTCGAGACGGAACTCCATGGCGGCGGCGCCAAGCCTAACCCGTTCCGGGCGAAGCGGGTGTGCGCTCGATCGGGCCTGGGTCCCGCGAGAGGGAGGCGACGACCGCGCCTCCGGTCAGGGGTTCGCCCAGCTGTGCGAGCTCCCGCGCTCGAAGCCGTCGGCAAGGATCAGCGAGCTCGCTGTCCGGAGCACGGCGACCTGGGGGACACCGCCGTCCACCGCGCTCCCAGCCGCGACGACGCGCCCGCCCGCGAGCACCGCCGCCCTCGCCTCGTCCAGCCCGTTCGTGTCGAGATCGAACTCGAGGAACTGGAATCCGTCGTCCGAGAAGGAGCTGTCCAGCGCTCCGTTGACCAGCACGCGGGCGAGGAAGAAGCTGGAGACCTGGAGCCCCGGCGGATCGTTCGAGCCGACCGCGACGATCCGGCGATCCGACTGCACCAGCACCTGGCTCACGTGCGTGTCGCCCGAGGGAAGCAGCGGCACGATTCCATCGAAAGAGAAGAGGAAGTCCATAGCGCCCGAGTCGGTGATCCGGGCGAGTCCCGCGAAGTCGGGAGAGAGAGTGGTGCCGGCGCTCGTCCCCACCACGATCCGGCGGCCGTTCGGGTCGTAGGCGAGCGCCGTGACCCGCTGCTCCGGGGCCCCGGTGAGGGTGCGGATGCCGTCCGCGCCCGCAAAGTCCGGGTCCGGATCGCCGTTGGCGAGTCGCCGGGCGACATAGGGGCGTGCCAACTCGCCACTTCGGGACTCGCCGCCGACGACGATCCGTCCGTCCGGGTCGACCAGGACGGACGTCGCGTAGTCATAGTCGGTTCCGCCCTCGACGGCGTCGAAAATGACGCGGCCGTTGTCGCCGAAGTTCGTGTCCGAAGCACCCGTGCTCAGGTAGCGGGCGAGGAACGTGTCGGTCTCGCCATCCGCAAGGCACTCGAAGCAGCGGCCCGCCAGCACGATCTTGCCGTCGTTCTGGATCGCCGCGGCCAGCACGAGCACGCTCCAGCTGGAATTGAAGAAGAGCTCGTGCATGCCGTCGGCGCTGAAGGTGTCGTCCAGATCCCCGTCGACCGTGAGACGCGCCAGCACCGGCGTGTGCTCGAAGTCGTCGTCGCCGCGCAGCACGACGACCAGACGGCCGTCGAGGCGTTCGAGTACCGCCACGAGACGGTCCACCCCGCCGACGTTGTACGGAATCGTGCGCCGTCCGGCCGAGCCGAAGGAGGTGTCGAGGTCGCCCTGCGCCGTGAGCGCGATCACCCCTGCGTCAGCGCTCCAGTAGCCGATGCGGATCGTCCCGTCGCGAAGCGCGAGCACGCTCCCCACGTACCCCTGTCCGAGATCCGTCTGCCCGCCGTCGGCGAAGGTGAGGTCGAGGTCGCCGTCGTCCGCGGCGAGGTCCGGAACGGTCAGGCCGAGGGCAGTGAGCAGCAATGGCGCGAAAACTCGCGCAAAGCTGCGAGACGGGCGCTGTTGTGAGGGCGGGCGTGCAGGCATGGGGTCTCCGGGGGTGGCTCCTGCCCGGAAGAACGAGGAAACGGCGGGAAAGCCGACATTCGAGCCCGCGTCGTGTCCGGCGAGCTCATTGCGAGGTGCTGCTGGCGCCTCCTCTGGTGACCTGGGAAGAGGATGGCACCTCCTCTCGGGCACCTCCTGTCGGCAAAGAACAGCGCGAAGGACTAAGCTGGGCCTGAAGTGAATTCGACCTCGACCTCTCTCGTCGCCACTCGCCGGCCGGTCCTGTGGCTCACCCTGGCCGCTGCGATCTCTTTCCCTGGTGGAGCCCGCTCGATGGGCGGGCCGACCGCCGTTTCCTGCGCCTCGCAGCGTGCGCGTGCGGAGATCTCTGAAGTCGGCGCGGCGATGCTCGCCTGGTTGACCGACATCATCATCGGCGCGACGCCCAGAGGCGGCGGCATTCCCGGCCCACTCTGCGTGGGCGAGCCGCCAGTGGATCTTTCTGTCGTGCCGCAGATTGCGACCGCCGACCTGCGGAGTCTCCTGGTTCCGGAGTACATCGAAGCGGTCCCCGAGCTGGATCCCTGGAACGCCGCCTACGAATACCGGCTCGATGTCGAGAATGTGTACAGCGCCGACGTCATCGCGATCCGCAGTGCCGGCGCCGACGGCACCTTCGAGGGCCCTGCCTACGGCTTCCGATTCTCGACCGGCCCGTCCGAGGATCTCGTCTTCTACAACGCTCGCTGGGTCCGCGATCTACCGCATCTCGACCCGGTCTCGAGGCAGCAGAGGAGTGTGCAGCAGATCCTGCACACGGGAACTTCCATCCTCGCTTGGCTCACGGACATTCCGGGGGCCGGCGCAAGAGGCCTGTCGAGTCACGAAGGCCCAGGGCAGATCGACATGACCGACTTCGCACCGATCAGTGCGGCGGAGTTGCGGGCGCTGATCGAGCCGTTCTATATCCGCTGCGTTCCGGTACTCGACGGCTGGGACGCTCCCTACGACTACCGGCTGAACGACGATCACCAAGGAAAGCACGTGCTCGCCCTCCGCAGCCTCGGCTCGGACAGCCTGCCCGAAGGCGACCTCTACGACGTCGCCCCCTTTCCCGCCGGAGAGCGCCAGCACGACATCGTCTGGGCGGACGGCGTGACGGCTCGCGCACCCGATGGCAGCGAGATCGAGATCTTCGGCGACGGTTTCGAGAGCGCCGACCTCTGGGGCTACTGGACCTGCGGGCCGGGGTACTGAAGTCCGACACGCGCAGAGGACCGGCCAGGACGGATTCGCGGTCTCGCTGGAGGTCCTACTCCATCCCGCCGGTCTGGGGCGGCGAGCTCGACGCGGCCGACGCCGCCTCGTCGAAGGCGCGGAGGAGCTGGAGCGCCTTCTCCACCTGTTCGGGTGTATCGCGGACGAGGACGGTCGCGATCTTCGGGGAGGTCGACACGCGGCGGATCCCGATCTCGCTCATGAGCATTCGGGAGGCCTCGTTGGGAAGCGCGTGGCGCAGCGCGAAGCTCGCGACGACGGTGCCGTCCCCGACTTCGAGGCTCGCGGAGGGTTCCGCAGCGGTGTCGGCCCGGTCGAGCAGCGCGATGATCTTGCGGACCAGGAGGAGCCTCTCGGGCGTGTCGCGAACCCGGATCTGGTGCTCGCCCTCGATCTCGATCTCTGCCGCCCCCGCCAGCGTCCGGAGGGAAAGCCGGGCCTCCTGCGCTGCGATGCGCTCGATCCGGAACCCCTCGGTGAGCTTCACCTCTTCCTGTGCGAAGACGACGCCGGCGAAAGCGACAACGGCGACTCCCCAAGAGAGAACGACTCGGAGCTTCGTGATCATTCGCACCTCTGGGCTTTGCCCTCGTCCAGCCCACGGACCCCTGCCGATGCCCTTTCTACGGTCAGCACTAGGCGATCGTCCATCCGTTCACGCAGTGCCATCGCCGGCGTCGCGCTCAGAGGATGCTGAACCCGCCGCCCCAACCGGGCGGATTCCAACCGAGGTCGCAACTCATGCGGTTGAACAGGCAACGCAGCTCGCAGCACTCGTAGTCGCGTCCCGAGGTGGTCCGTCGGCAGTTGCGCAGGCAGCGCTCCTCTTTCTGCTCACAAGACATCGGTGTCTCGCCGCTGGGCGGTGGCGCGGGGTTGGCGCGGGCGAGAGCGCCGAGCGCGAGCTCGTCCAACTTCTCGCCATCGACCTCGAGGCGCAGCTTCCGCAGCTCTCCCTTGCGGATCTCGCCTACGAGCTTGTGCGAATCGAGATCGACGAGGAGGTTGTCGCCTTCGTGCAGGCTCCGGCCGGCGATCTCTCTGGCGAGCGCCTCGGGGAAGTGAGCCGGGGGCTGGAGGCGATAGGTCTTCTGGCAGGCGAGGGATCCCAGACTCGCCAGGACCATGGCGCCCAGGATGGCGGCGACGGTGGCAGCGCTGGCGAGGGCACGCTTCACAGAGTCTCCTGCCGGTCCGGCGCCGGCCAGGCGAAGATCTCTTCGGTCGGCGGCCCGAGCGGCTGGGTCAGCGGATCGATGCCGGTGAGCTCGAGGACGCGCTCCTTGAACCAGGCGTCGAACTCCCGGTTCGACGCGGCATACTCCTGCGCGCGCTCCTCCGGCGCGTCGAGGTCGGAGACGGCGATGACCCAGAGCCCTGCCGGCGTCTCCTGAAGGTGCCAGGACTCGTGGCGCACACCGAGGCGCGAGAAGAACTCCGCCGTCTGTCCCGCCCTCTCTCCGGCCATGGTCCGCGCGATCTCGCGCACGCTCTCTTCCATCCCTTCCAGTACCGGAAACGCCCGCACGACGAGAGTCATTTTGTCTCCTCGAAGTCGAAATCCTGCGGCTGTGGATCGGAAGGTCGCCCGGGCTCGTACTTGGCGGGCACCCGAGGCGCGTGCGGCAGCTGGGCGTCGAGAGAGGCGCGATAGCGCACGCAGCCGTGGAGGAACGGCTCCCAGTCCGGAACTTCCGGCAGCGGGTCGCTCGTCTCCGGGAGGAGCCCCCAGAGCTCCGGCTGATACCAGCAGAGCGCGTGCCCCGAGCTCTCACGATGCCGCCGTATCCCGGCGCGCAGGCGCACGACCTCAGCCACCAACGCTTCCCGCGACAGCCCGTCGAGGTCCTCGTCCATACGCCTCACGCCCCCTTGCGCCGACAGATCCTAGCCTGACTCGCGCGGCCCCGTCCGCAAGGCCTGCGCCGAAGTCCGCCGCCGAGGATCGGCAGGAACCTCGGCGCAAGCGCAGCGTAGGCTGGCGAGCAGATCATCGCGCGCGGAACGAGGACAGCGATGAGACCGATCGGAGCGTGTCGAGGGATTCCGGGACAGCGCCGGCGCTTCCCGGCGAGGACCTCGTTCTCGCCGCCGCCCTGCGCGCCCTCGCGCCGCGCTGACGTCGAGCCTCGACGGCGCGTCGACCGGCGCCCGGCGAAGGGCAGAGGAGATCGCGGAGCTCTACCGGGTGCGCACGACGCCGACTGCGAGCTGATGCTGGTAGTCGTCCTCGTCGTAGTACCGGTTGACGGTTGCGAGCAGCCCATCGGGGGCGAGCGTCCACTCTTCGTAGCCGCTGAACTTGACCGCTTTGCCGGTGCCGCCGGGGCCGGTGTTCCTGCCGCTCAGGGTCCAGTGAAAGTCGATGTCGCCTTTGAAGAAGCTGAGCTCGTCCATCTTCAGGGAGAGGTCGGGAAAATCGGTCATGACCTGCTTCACCTTGGCGGCGATCGCCTCCCGCCCGATGGCCGGCTCGCCGTCGTTGACCGCCAGCGAGCCCGCAGGAGTGAAGCGGGCAGCGACCCGCTCCGGGTTCTGGCTGCTCCAGGCGGCAGCGTAATCGCTCGCGAACTCCCGAAGCTTCGCGGTATCCAGCGGTGGCTCGGCCTTCTTGCAGCCGGTCACCAGAGTCAACGCTATTGCCATCGCCAGAGTCGCTCCCCGGGCGATGAGCACCTTGCGGTTGCCGATCATCGGTCAGCCCTCCCATGCGTGCGGCAGTCCAGTTCGACCCGAGGAGAGACCTCGCCTCTCCAGGGAGTCTTGCCTCCCAGTATAGGAATCGGCACCGAAAGGGCACGCACCGTTCGGGTAGGGAAAGCGGCAATTCCGCTCGCCCCTTTTCCCATCTGCAGCCTCGAAGTGCAGTGCCAGCCGACTTCCCTGTCCGATCCTCTCGAATTGGCCGCTCCCTCCGGGAAGCTCCGAGAAGCGGCTGGCACCCGATTTCGGCGGGCGTATAGTGATCGTGACGATGAGGCCCTTCCCGTTCCTTCCCAGCCGCAGCACCTGCCGGTCCGCGCTCGTGGCATTCGCTCTTGGGGCGCTGCTCGCCGGAGCGGCTCCGGCGCAGGTCCTCTCCACCGCCGGCGACTGCGCCACGAGCCGCGCGCTGGAGGATCTCGAACGGGTGCACGCGGCGCTCCACGCCTGGTATCTGGACGTCGTCTCGGGTCTCGCGCCACTGGCTCCGATGGCTCCGATGGCTCCGGTGCCTCCGCTGGCACCGATGGCCCCGATACCGGGCGTCTCTCGCGCCCACCGGGCCCCTTCGAGCCCCTCGCCCTCGGCGATCCCCCGCAACGCAGCCGTGGGCACCCCCCTCTGCCCCGGTTCGCCGCCGATCGATCTGACGCTGATTCCGCCGATCTCCGTGCAGGACCTGCGGGCGCTTCTCGTACCGAGCTACATCGCGGCGATTCCCGCCTTCGATCCGTGGGAGCGTCCCTACGACTACCGCCTCAACCTGCCGGACATGCTGGGCGCCTTCTTCATCGCCCTGCGCAGCTCGGGAGCGGATGGTCTCTTCGAGGGCACGACCTACGAAGTCGGCACGACGAGCGGCCCGTCGGGCGATCTGGTGATCTTCAACACCACCTGGGTGCGCGAGCGGCCGCGCCTCGATCCGGTCGCGCGGCAGCAGGTCGCGGTCGAACGCATCGACGACCTGGGCGCCGCCATGCTGAGCTACATGACCGACATTGTCTCGGGCGCCCAACGCACCCCGGCCGGCGGCCCCTCGATCGACCTCGCGGACATCACGCCGATCGCGGCCGTCGATCTCGCCGCCATCCTCCAGACGCCCCTCATCTACACCCTCTGTGTCCCCGCGGAAGACGGCTGGGGCCACGCCCTCGACCTGCGCATGAACGACGAGCCTCTCCAAAGCCCCTTCATGTCCATCCGCAGCCCCGGCCGCGATGGCCTCGCCGAAGGCGACCTCTACGACACCGAGCTCTTCCCCGCCGACGACCTCGACCGCGACCTCGTCTGGTCCGACGGCCAGTACTTCCAGAGCCCCACCGCGACCCGCAGCGAGATCTTCACCGACAACTTCGAATCCGCGACCCTCTGGGGAACGTGGAGCTGCGGGCCCGGGTTCTAGGCAACACCCTCGAGCTCAGATTTCGTCATCGATGTAGAGCATCTTCACGATGCGCTCGCCGATGCGCCACGCGTCGCCCCAGAGGGCCTTCGGAGCTTCGAATATCGCCAGGTAGAAGGTGTTCGTCTTCGAGTTGGCGAAGGCCAAGGTATGCAGCACGCTCCCTTCATCTTCCACCCGACAGCCGCGGCCCACGAACGGTCCCTGGTGGATCTCCCAGGTGCCGAGCAATGTCTTGCCAGCGGCGAACCCGTCCAGGAACACGGTCGCATAGTCTTCGGAGTCGTGGGCTCCCGGCCGGCGCATGACGTTGACCGTGAGTCCGGTCTCGAACTTCCCCGTCTCGTCGACGTTCTCCCGCGTCACGAAATACCCGACCGTTTCGCCCCGCTTGTCCACCTTGAAGTGCCAACCGACGGGGACGAGTACCGCCGCCTTCACTTCCGGCACCCTTTCCCATCGATAGCCTTCCTGCTGCGGGAGCTCCTGGCTCCAGATCGCAGAGCCGAGGCATGCCGCGATCAGAGCCGATCGAATGACTCTCACGTGCTGGCCTCCCCGACAGCGCCGCTCAGAAGTCGCGAAATCAGGGACAGGCACCCCTTCGGTTGCAGGCCGCCGCCTTGTGAAGCATCGAGTCATCGAACGCGCGAGCGCGAGCAGAGCGCCCACGGATGCGTGCTCGGCGGCACTGCGATCACTGGGCGGCAGTCTCATTTCGTGAGAATGGCGATGGCCTGGCTGACCGCAATCGGGCGGCCTGAACTGGGGCTCACTTCTTCGAGGAGAAGGATGCTCAACTTGAGAGGGCGCTCGACCTCGGTGTTCTCCTCCAGGGAGCTCAGGTCGCACTCGACCACCGCCCAGTCCGAGGTGCCAGCCGACTTCAACGGATGGAGGTGCCATCCGATATCTCCCCATATCTTCCTGGGCGGGCGGCGCGAGATTGCCGGTCCTTCTTCCGTCTTTGGCCTGTAGGGCACGAAGACGACGCCACGTACCCCCCCCCCGGGGGGCTGCTGGCAGGTGCCACGATCCGGAGCGCGGCTCTTGCTTCGGCGGGCCCGCATCGATACGCTCGCGCCGGCGTTCGCAGGACGCCGCCGGTCCGCGGAAAGGGCAGCGCCCACCTGTTGCGGTCGCCTCGATTCGAGACCCCGACCCTTCTTCTGCCCAGGATGCGGACACGGGCGCGCCACGAAGGAGGTCGTCCGTGTCCACGTCCCGATCGCCGCAACCGCCTGATGCGCCCCATCAGCCATCTCCGAGAACCGCCCCGCTCCACTTCGGACAGCAGCGCAAGATCGCCAAGGATCTCCTGCGCGCGGCTGCCGCCGGCTCCCCTGAGGCGCTCGCGCGTCTGCGCGCGGTTCGCACCGACGCCGGCGAGCCTGCCCGCGAGCTGAAGCTCGCCGACGCGCAGCTCGCCGTCGCGCGCGAGGCGGGCTTTCCGTCGTGGCCCAAGCTCGTCGCCGGCCTGAAGGAGCGCGACCTGGCGGCGTTCCGTGACGCGGTGCGTCGCCGCGACCTCCCGCAGGTCGCCCGCCTTCTGGCGGAGCCGCACGTGCGCGCGCGCGTCAACGATCCGCGGTTCGAATTCGGCCAGCGCGCCGCGCATGTCGCGGCGAAAGACCGGGCGCTCCTGGCACTCCTGCTCGACGCCGGCGCCGACCCGAACCTTCCGAGCGACTGGCAGAACGGCCCGTACACCGTCCTCGACGGCGCCGACGAACCGACCGCGCGCTTCCTGCTCTCGCGGGGGGCGACGTTGACGCCGAACGTGGCCGCGCGCCTCGGCTGGTTCGCGGAGCTCGCGGCGATGCTTCGAGCCACGCCGTCGCTCGTCCATGCGCGCGGCGGCGACGGTCAAACGCCCCTCCACGAGGCGCAAACCCAAGCGATCGCCGACCTCCTGCTCGACCTCGGAGCCGACATCGACGCCCGCTGCATCGATCACCGGTCGACGCCGGCGCAGTACGCCCTGGCCGATCGGCCCGAAATCGCCCGGCACCTCCTCCACCGCGGCGCGATACCGGACATCTTCATGGCCGCCCGTCTCGGCGATCTCGCGCTCGCCGAGCGGCTGCTCGAAGCTGACCCTGCCGCCGCTGCGGCGCAGGTCAACGAGCCCGGCTACGCGCCCGTCCCGCCGTTCCACATCTACTGCTGGTCGCTGGGCTTCGGCGCTTCGCCGCACGCCGTGGCAAAGAAGTACGGCCACGAGGCGGTCGGCGCCCTGTTGACGGCGCGGAGCTCACCGCGCGTCCTTCTGCGCACGGCACTCTTCGCCAACGACGCCCGCCGCGCGCGAGCCCTGGTCGCCTCGGACCCGACGCTGGTCTCGTCGCTCTCGCGCGCGGAGCACGGCCAGCTGGCCCAGGCGATCTTCCACGAGGCCTTCGACGCCGCGCACCTGATGCTCGATCTCGGCTTCGATCCGGGAGCCCCCGGAGTCGACGGCGGAGCGGCCCAGCACGCCGCCTGCTGGGTGGGCAACCTGCGCCTGGTGGAGCGCATTCTCGAACTGGGTGCCGTGGCAATCGACGCCCCCGACCCGACGCACCAGAGCCCGCCGCTGGGATGGACCGCCTACGGCTCCGTCCACCGCCGCTCCCCGGGTGGCGACTACCTCGCCGTCGCCCAACGCCTCGTCGCCGCTGGCGCCGACATCCGCGCCACCGGCAACCTCCACGGCCGCACGCTTATCGAGATGGCGAACGGCAATCCCGAGATGCAGGAGGCTCTGCGCCGCCTCGGCGCCCTCTGAGCGGCTGCTTGAAAGGTGCTGCTGTACGGTGCCAGCCGCTTTCCCTGTACAGGTGCCAGCCGCTTTCCCGCTCCGAGCCGAAGCTTGAGCGCCGCCAGTAAGTCAGCTATTCCGGCGCACCGTGTAGGTGAGCTCGGCGAAGCCCGGGCCGACGAATCGGGCCGCTGTGAGCTCGAGGGCGGGCGACACGATGCGGCGAGGAAGGAGCGGCCGTCCCGAGCCCAGGGTCACCGAGCCGACCTGGACGATGATCTCGTCGAGGAGGCCGGCGTCGTGAAACTGGCCGACCAGCTCGCCGCCGCCCACCAGCCAGACGTTCTTGCCGCCGGCGGCCGCCACCATCGCCGCGTGCACCGGGCGCACGTCGCCGCGGACGAACTCGATGGCGGCGCCCGGCACGGCGGAAAGCTCCCGGCTGGTGAACACCCAGGACGGTTGCTCGTAAGGCCAGGGTGCGGGTTCTCCGTCGACGGGCTGGAGCCCATGCCGCAGCATCCACTCGTAGGTCGAGGAACCCATCGCCAGAGCGCCGACTTCCTGGACGAACGACGGATAGCTGGTGTCGGCGGGGTCGCCGAGCGGAAAGAGCCACTCGAGAGAATGGTCGTCGGTGGCGATGAAACCATCGAGAGTCGAGGCGGTGTAGTACTGGGTCTTCATGGCAGGCGCCCTCGCAAAGGGCGGACTCTAGCGCGGCTCGAGGTCGACACCGGGTAGACAAGCGAAGCGCCGCGTTCGACGAACCCCACCGCGAGCTTGCGAATGAGCTGACTCGCGACGCCTGTGCCGCATGCGGAGGCGGCTTCTTCGCGCTCCGTTCAGAGCCTTCTGGAGGGAGCCGCCTGATAGAACTGCAGGCAGTTGCCGTCCGGATCGCGCAGGTGGAACTCGCGCGTGCCCCAGGGCGTGTCGCCCGGCGCCGACCACGGACTCTCGGGCCGCGCCGGATCCGCGAGTGCGCCGCGACCGCGGAGCTCGATGTAGAGCGCATCGATCTCCGACACGAAGAACCGGTAGGCCGGGAGGTCAGCGGCGTGGCGCCATTGCTCCGGCCCATGCCACTGCAGGTGGATCTCGACCCCGTCGCGCGACACACAGGCGTAGCGCGGCTCGACCGGGCTGTCGAGAAACAGCTCGCGGAAGCCCAGGCGCTCGAAGAACCGCAAGGATTCCCCGAGGTCGCTCGACATGAGGACGGGATGCACGGCGTGGAGCTGCGGCGTCATGCGGTCTCTAGCCTACCTGCAACGACAACGAATCCAACGCTGCGGGTAGCTCGCGCAGAAACTCTTCACGGGCGCGTGGCCCGGCGTAGGTGGGCTCCTTCTTCTCATCCTGGATCTGGCGTACGAACACGATCGACCTGCTGCCCTTTGCGGCCCATCCCACAAACCACCCGATTGCAGGCCCCCGATCTTCGGAGCCGTTGGAGCCATCGGCTTGGACAGCGAAACCCGTTCCCGTCTTGCCATGCACCTTCCATCCATTCGACAGCGTCGCGCCTTCCGTAAGCCGGGCAGTCATTTCGTAGGCAAGCGGAGAAACAGGCAGTTCCCGACGCACGATCTTCGCCAGGAACGCGAGTTGCTCCAGCGGAGATATCTTCAACGAAGAGCTGAGCCAGGACCAGGTCAGGCCGTCCTGCTTGCCAGGAGCGCCCGAGACGTCTTCGTTGCCATAGCCGAAAGCGTGGACGTAGCGGGCGAAGCGCTCCTTCCCGAGCGATTCGGTGATCCTCTGGGAGTACCAGACCACGGAGTTCTTCATCCAGCTGGCCGGGTCTGTCGTCGCCTTCCAGGATGCGATCCAATCCGGATACCCGTCGCGAAACGGCAATGCCGGCGACTCCGTGTTCTCGAGAAAGCCAGAGTCGTAGCCCATCAGGCTGATGGCGATCTTGAAAGTGGACGCCGGGGTGATCCGCTGGTCGCAAACGCCATCCTGCCGGAGTACCTTGCCGGTGAGTGCATCAGCAAACGCCGTGCAAGCGGCTTCAGCTCGTGCTGAAGCGAGAGCCATCGCGCAGAGAGCAAGGAGAGCCGGCGTTCGCAGATTCGAGAAGTGTCTCTTCATAGGGTCGCAGACTGGTCCGAGAGGTTGCGATCTCGCCAGTAAAGAGCCCACCGACGCGAGGTCATGTCGAACCGGAACGTGGCGACGTCGTGATCCCGTCGAATCGACGGATCTCGCCAGTCCCGGCTCCGCTCCGAAGTTTACGCGAACTGCTTCTCGATCCAAAAAACGATCTCGAGCTCGTCGCGAATCTCCGGCCGCCCGCAGAGAGGCACCTCTTCACCAACAGATGGCACCTCTTCAGCACCTCTTCAGGCTAGGGGACGGCCACGCTCCAGAACTGCGTGCCGTTGCTCTCGAAGCCGTCCGAGAAGAGGTCGCGGTATTCGTCCGCTCCGAGGTCGCGGGTTCCCAACGTGTCGAGGATGGCGTTGTCCACGTCGCGCGGCTGCCAGTCGATGTCGTGGGTGCCGCCGTTCCACTGCGTGAGGTCGCAGTGGTCGATGGCCGGCGAGTTTCCCCGGATCTGGTAGTTGCCGGTGGCGGCGTTGGCGAAGCGCGGATCGGCGATGTAGATGGCCCGAGTCGAAGTCCCGGAGGGCAGCCCGGAGAGGAAGTTCACGGTCGGCGAAAGCACGCAGTCGACCTGCTTCACGGTGCCCGCTCCGGTGCCGCCCAGGAGGGTGCCGTCGGGCTGCGAGAAGATCGAGGTGAGGACCCGCACCGAGGTCGCGCTCGAGGAGGCGGAGATGAAGTTGGGCGCGATGCCGGTGTTTCCCGCCGCCGTCACGTTGCCGAGCGTCAGGCTGGCCGAGTTGCCGACGATGAACGGAGCCGAACCGTCGTTGCCCGCGATCACGCTCGAGTGGATCGTCGCTTCGGCGCCGTCGAAGAGGTAGACGGCGGCACCGGCGTTGGCGGAGTTGGCCTCGATGTGCGCGCCATGCACGGTGAGTGAGCTCGCGGCGACCCAGACCGCGCCGCCGGTGGCGGCGTCGTTGTCGCGCACCAGCGAGCAGCGCACCTTGTCGGGGCACCAGTCGATGCCGGCGACCGGGCGTCCGACGGCGGCGATCGAATCGTTCTCGGCGGCGATGCCGCCGCCGGCCGAGAGAGCCGAGTTGCCGCGGATGTCGGCGAAGAAGGCCCGCAGCACGGTGCCGGTTCCCGAGAGGTAGACCCCCCCGCCGCTGCCGGCAGGGGCGCTGTTGCCCTGAATCACCGCGAGTCCGAACAGACCCAGCTCGGTATTCAACTCGGCCCCGCCCTCGATGTAGACGCCGCCCCCGAAAAGGCCCGCCGTGTTGTTGACGATGCCGTCGCCCGGGCCGGAGGACGAGTGGACGAGCTCGCAGCTCGCCGAAAGATGCACGCCGCCGCCGTCGCCGGTAGCTTGATTGTTGGCGACCAGAACGTCGTCGCGGAAGACCACCCGCCCGTCGCCGGCGCAGGCGAGGCCGCCGCCGTCAAGAGCGTTGCCCTGGGAGACGAGCGACGTGCCGGTGAACGTCACCACGAGACCGGGCGAGGCGCTCACGAAGACGTTGCCCCCCTTCCCGGTGGCGCTGTTGCCGAAGACGAGGACGTCGATCAGCAGGATGTTGCCGGTCCCCTGGAAGAGTGCCCCGCCGCCGTCGCCGGTGACCGTGCCGCCGGTGAGGTTGAGTCGCTGCAGGGAGACGGTTCCGAACGAGCTCAGGAAGAGCGCCCGGCTGGAGTTCGTGCCGAGCAGGGTCGAACTGCCGGTGGGCGACCCGGCGGCGCAGGTGGCGAAGCCGCCGACGATCGCGAGGCCGTCGCTGTTGACCAGGAACTGCCCCTGATGACTGCTGCCGGCGAGCAGGCGGATCTCGTCGAAGCCCGGGTTCGAGGCGGCGGCGGCCAGCGCCGCGCCGAGGTCGGGATGGCTGCAGCCGGCGGCGCCCACGGTAAACGTGGCGGCGGTGGCAGGAGGAACCAGCGTCCCGCACAGCAGTGCGAGAAAGAGGCTCGACCGGCAAGCGAGACGCAAAGCGCAGAAGAGGGCCGCGAAACCCGGCCGGGGCTGGACCTGGACCTGGACGATCATGAAGTTCTCCTTGGCGGGCTCGACCCACCGAGTGGCGTTCCCTCCCTTACGCGGAGATTCGGGCCGAGACAGGCCATCGCCCCTGGGCCGGAGGGCTGAAGTGCTCGATTTCAAGGTGCCACCCGATTTCCGCACTCGAGAATCGGATGGCACCTCGTCAGGGCTGACGAGATTCCAGCCACGCCCCTTCGAAGGGTGAGAGCGGAGGCGGAGTCGTTTCGCGCGCAGGAGACCGGTGTCCACATCCCGTCGCTGACCCCGTGGCCGCCGTTTCTCCCAAGGCGGCCGCTTACGGGGTGCGGGATCGGGACCCGGGACTCCGAGCACGATACGACTCCGCCGCAGCGTCGTGAGGGC
>JAGPDF010000014.1 GCA_018057705.1 Thermoanaerobaculia bacterium
CGCGCGCCCAGCGCGACTCTGCCCTGACCAAGCTCGAGCAGGCCCAGCTTCCCAACGGCGGCTTCCCCTGGTTCGCCGGCGGACCGGCCTCGCCCTACATGACGCTCTATCTCATGGGCGGCATGGCTCGCGCGGCGGAGTTTGCGGTTCCGGTGCCGAAAGAGATGGTGCAGCGCGGATGGCAGTATCTCGCCCGCGAGGCGAAGGAGGATTGGCTGCCGAGGGCGATCGCCGACGACTGCTGCTGGGAGCTGCTCACCTATCTCAACTACGTTGCGTCGTCCTATCCCGATCCCTCCTGGACGGGCGATTTCCTCTCGGCGGACGACCGCCGGACGATCCTCGACTTCTCGTTCAAGCACTGGCGCGAGCACCAGCCGCTGCTCAAGCTGCAGCTCGCCTCGACGCTCGAACGGATGGACCGGCACCAGGATGCGGTTCTGGTCCTCGCGAGCGTCATGGACTCGGCGCAGACGACGCGCGACGAGGGGACGTTCTGGCAGCCCGAGGACCGCGCCTGGCTCTGGTACAACGACCGCATCGAGAGCCACGCCTGGGCGCTGCGTACCCTCATGGAAGTGACCCCCGCCGACCCGCGCCGCGACGGGCTCGTGCAGTGGCTCTTCCTCAACAAGAAGCTCAATCACTGGAAGTCGACGCGCGCTACCGCCGAGGTCCTCTATTCGCTGGCGGCCTATCTCAAGGCCACCGGCACGCTCGCGGTGCGCGAGGAGGCGACCGTGAAGGTCGCCAACCAGACGACGACCTTCGTCTTCGAGCCCGACAGCTTCACCGGCAAGAAGAACCAGATCGTGGTTCCTGGAGGGAAGCTCGACGCCGAGCGGCGTCCGAAGGACGCTTCGGTCATCGTCGAGAAACAGACTCCGGGCCTCATGTTCGCCTCGGCCACCTGGCACTTTTCGACCGAGGAGCTGCCGGCCGAATCGCGCAGCGACCTCTTCGGCGTCGAGCGCCGCTACTTCAAGCGCGTCAAAACCGGGAGCGAAGTGACGCTGCTGCCGATCGGCGGGGGAACCACCCTCGCCGTCGGCGATGAGGTCGAAGTTCAGCTGTCACTACGCGCCAAGGCGGCAGCGGAATACGTACATCTGCGCGATCCCCGCCCGGCAGGGCTCGAGCCCGACCGGCCGGAGTCCGGCTGGAAGTGGGATCTCGGCATCTCGCGTTACGAAGAGACGCGCGACAGCGGTGCGAATTTCTTCTTCGAGAACCTGCCGGCCGGCGAGTACACCTTCAAGTACCGCCTGCGCGCCAACCTCGCCGGCGAGTTCCGGAGCGGCCCGGCCCAGGTGCAGTCGATCTACGCCCCGGAGTTCGTCGCCTACTCGGCGGGCGAACGGCTCGAGATCGAGGCCGCGCCGCGCTGACGCCGCCGGTCAAGGTGCCGAGGCGGACCACTGTCCGACGCCGCCGCTCTCGAAGCCGTCGGCAAAGAGCGCGGTCGGCGGCGGGAGGACCGCGCTGAGCACGATGTCGTCGAGATGCCAGCCGTCGAAGGTGGCCGAGACATCGGAGGTCAGCCGGAAACGCAGGCGGGCCTGACTGCTGCCGGCGAGAGCGGGGAGCGCGAGGTGGTTCGCCTCCCAGGTGACGTCGTGGTCCTCGCCGGCGGCCCGCGCGACCTCGGTCCAGCTCGTGCCGCCGTTGGTGGAGATCTCGACGCGGCCGTAGTCGTAGCCGTCCTCGAGGTCGTAGAGCTGCTTCCAGTCGAGAGCGACGTCGGTCGCCAGCGAGAGATCGAGCAGCGGCGAGGTGAGCGAGGTGTCGGCGAAGTTGCCGTAGGTCCCGCCGGGGCTGTCGGTCCACGAGTGCGTGGGGCTCGCGGCGCTCTCGGTCGTGCGGGCCCAGGGGCTCTGGGTGGTCCAGCCGGGGTTCGCGACCTCGGCGTCGTCGGCGAGCACGCTGGTGATTGCGGGCAGCGCGAAGTCCTGCGTCACGGTGGCAAACGGTGCCGCGACGACTCCCGCAACTGTGCGCGGCGCATGTCCGGCGGCGCTCGCCCGGATGTCGTAGGTGCCCGGCGGCACCTGCAGCGAGTAGGCGCCGGTCCCCGGCGTCGTGGCGACGGCGAACGGGCCGACGGTCACGGTCGCGGCGAGCGCCGCCGTCGTGCCGGCCTCGCGCACCACGCCTTCGACGAACGGCGCCGAACCCGGGTCGAGGACATCGAGGAAGTGCGCCGACACGGGGCCCCAGTCGCCGCCGGCATCCTGGCCGCGCACGTAGACGAGATGGCGGCCCGCAGCGAGAGCCGTGGTGTCGAGGGTCGCGCCCGCCACCTCGATCGAGCTGTTGAAGAGGCCGTCGTCGGCCGAAAGCGCCACCGCAGCGGCACCGGGTTGCCAGGGGGCGAGGTCGAGGTAGGCCTCGGCGGCGCTCACCGCCTGCACCGGCTCGCTGCCGTTGGCGTTCGAGAAGCGCGTGTCGTCGAGGGTGACGTGGAGCCCGGCCGGTTCGCCGGAAGCGACCACGGCTGGGGCCAGCGTCAGGTCGCGAGCCTCGGGCCCGCCGGGCGTCAGATAGGGTGTGCGCACGACTTTCGCGGCGTAACGCAGCGCCTGGAGATTCGCCGGCAGGATGGTGTTCTCGAACGCGGAGCAGGCCTCGAAGAAGTTGCTGCCGAGCTCGAAGGTGAAGCCGGCGACGCCGAGGTCGCCGTAGGCGAAGTCGTCGGTGGTGCCGTCGGTGGGATAGAGGCCGATCGATTGTTCCGGCCAATGTCCGTTGAGGAAGGCGAAGCGGCGACCGAGGGTGGTGAGCGCAGCGGAGTTGTCGCTGGGTGTCGAGGTCGCTCCCCACGGCCAGAGCACGAGCTCGCCGAAGCTGTGGAGGTCGATGTAGACGCCGGTCGCGTCGTCGGGAGCGGCGCCGCCGGGATAACTGTCGCCGCGCTGGTCTGGGAAATGGGCGCGCAGATAGTTCTGCACCGCCTGCACTTCGGGTTCCGAGGCCGGCTGAGGTCCGTGGTAGTCGAGAGCACAGGGGCTCGAGCTCGAGCCGCCGCAGCAGTTCCACTGGAAAGCGAAGTTGCGGTTGAGGTCGGCGCCGCGGCTGGTGGAGTTGGCGCAGTAGTTGTTGTCGACGTTCTTGCGCCACGAGACTCCGGCCTCGGCCTGCTTGCGCCCGTCCGGGTTGGTCTGCAGCAGGAGATGGATCTCGTGCTGGTCGAGGAGCCAGGTGGCGTCGGCGTCGACACCATGGCCGCCGACCAACTGCTCGGCGAAGCGCAGCGCGAGCTCCGCCGTGGCGTACTCGCGGGCATGGATCGCCGCCGTTACGAAGAGCCGTGGCTTCGGGCCGGGAACCGCCGAGTTGGTGAGCGCCAGGACCATCATGTCGTAGCCGGCGGGGCCGCCCGCGGCCGCTTTGTCCCAGCTGTCGCCGGCATCGCTCCAGGTGGCGAGAGCCGGGTGGGCCGCGACCATCGTCTGCGCCGCAGCGAAGGTCTCCTCGACCGTGCGGTAGCAGGGAAAGCTCGGAATGCCGGCTTCGGGCGCCTCGCCCCGGGCGCGGGCCTCGGCGGCACGCCGGCCGCCCTCTTCGGCCTGGCGCAGGAGCGCCGTCCCCGCGGCATCGACCTCGACGTAGAAGCCGAGGCCGCGCAGACGATCGACGGTTTCGGGGTCGGCGAACAGGCGCAGGAGGTTCTGTTTGCGGTCGTAGCCGAAATGGTCGCCCCACGAGGCGACCTCGCGCCGGGCTTCCTCGGTGCCGAACCAGGCGCGCACCATCCAGGGTCCGGAGCCGGTGAACGGATCGTCGGGAAGGCCGAGGCCGAAGGCGAGCGCGGCCTGGGCCGCGAGGAGGAAGAGGGCGATCAGCGGCAGGCGGCGGGAGAGATTCCGGACTTGGGTTTCCACAAAGGGAAGTATGAACCCCGCCCGCCGCGAGCGCCAGAACCGCTCAGGCGGCCGGCGTCGGCACCCCTGCCGGCTGCTGGACCGGCACCTCCAGGACCTCGCCCCCGGGCGCTCCGAGCGCGCTCGGCGCGCTCGGAGCGCCCGACCCGAGCATCCACTCCGCGAGGCGGGCCCAGAACCAGCCCATGCCGTTCTGCAGATGGAGGGCGACGAGGAGGCCAAGCACCCCGGCAATGCCGAACGGCAGGGTGCCGAGGAAGCTCTCCGGCTGCCAGAGGCCGATCCCGATATGGATCTCCTCCGGGTTCACCAGCCAGGCTACGGGCACGAGCACGAACGCCAGCGGCACGACGAGTGACACCAGCGAGACGACCCAGGTGGCGAGCGCGATGGGGAACTTGAAAAACAGGAAGGCCATCCCCTTCCAGAGCGCCGCAGAAGAGAGCAGAGCGCCGAGCCGGGGGAGCAGCCGGTCCGAGGCCGGGTGGGTCACCCGCTCCGGTACGTGGGCGCCGAGCAGGTGGATCGCGAGCTGCCGCTCGAGGCCAGCGGCACCCCAGGCGGCCAGGAAGGTGACGAGAAGCACCAAGAGACCGATCCAGATGATCGTGAGCGGCACCCCGGCCGAGATTCCGACCGTCAACCCGACGAAATAGGCGAGGCCGAGCGGGAACCCGAGCCAGAGGTAGAGGAGGCTGCCGTAAGTCCGCGGCCGCACCGCGACGGTGAAGAAATCGGTCCAGGAGAGCTGCCGGGTCGCGCTGTTCATGACGATCACCTCAGACCGTCCTACGACGGACGCGTCTGGCGGTTTCGCTTGCCGCGCGGCCGGCAGGTCGCCGTCAGCCTGTAATAGGCCGCGATCGGCTTACCCTGGAGGGCGTGGGCTGGAAGCGCCAGTCTCGGACACCCTCCAAGGCAGACCCGCCTCGCTTGGGGGCCCGGCCGAACGGGTAGCACGGACGATCTTTCCTTTCCCGTAGAATCCCGGATGCCATGAAAAAAGCCCAACATGTAGCCGTCACCGGCGCCGCCGGGAACATCGGATACGCGCTCCTCTTCCGCATCGCCGCGGGCGATCTCTTCGGACCGGACCAGCCGGTCGTCCTGCACCTCATCGAGATCGCGCCGGCCCTGCCGGCGCTCGAGGGGGTGGCGATGGAGCTCCGCGACTGCGCCTTCCCGTTGCTCGACGGGATCGTCGCCACGGCGGACATCGAAGAGGGCTTCAGCGACGTCGACGCCGCTTTCCTGGTCGGCGCGCGGCCGCGCGGTCCGGGGATGGAGAGGAAGGACCTGCTCTCCGCCAACGGCGCCATCTTCGGGCCGCAGGGCAAGGCCATCGCCGCACGCGCCGCGCGCGATGTGCGCGTGCTGGTGGTCGGGAATCCGGCCAACACGAACTGCCTGATCGCGGCCTCGAACGCCCACGGTCTCGATCGCCGGCAGTTCCATGCCATGACGCGCCTCGACCACAACCGGGCGCTGTCGCAGCTCGGCGAGAAGTGCGGCGCGCATGTCAACGACATCCGCCGGATGACGATCTGGGGCAACCACTCCTCGACCCAGTACCCCGACCTCGCAAATTGCACCGTGGGCGGGAAGCCGGCGCTCGGGCTGGTCGAAGAGAGCTGGTATCGCGAGACCTTCATCCCGACCGTGCAGCAGCGCGGGGCCGCGATCATCAAGGCGCGCGGCGCCTCCTCGGCGGCCTCCGCCGCCTCGTCGGCGCTCGACCACATGCGCGACTGGGTGCGCGGCAGCGCGGCCGGCGACTGGGTGTCGATGGCGGTGCCGTCGGACGGCAGCTACGGCATCCCGGAAGGAGTCGTCTACTCCTACCCCTGCGTCTGTAAGGGCGGCGACTACGAGATCGTGCAGGGCCTGGCGATCGACGAGTGGAGTCGCGGCAAAATGGACGCCAGCGATCGCGAGCTGCGCGAGGAGCGCCAGGCGGTCGAGGAGCTGCTCGGCTGAGCCTGCCGGCCTGCGGGCCGCGTTTTTGTCAAAACAGCATTTTTCCGCTAGACTCGCGACGTGCGCGGGCGACTCGGGACTTCTTCCGGCAGGGCTTCGGCGGGCGCGGTCGCGCTCGCCGGCTGCTGCCTGCTGAGTCTCCTGCACGCTCCTGCAGCGGCGGAAGCGACGGCAGCGCCCGGTTCGCCGGCCTCCCTGAACGGGCCCGGCAGCCTGCTCGAGATGCGGCTGGCGCTCGGCGATCTGACCCTCGGCGCGTCCACCGGCTGCTCGGTCGCCTACACGCTCCAGGTGCTCACCGAGGTGGCTCCGGGGAGCGACGACTTCGAGCTCCAGGTCTTCGATGATGGCGCCCTGACGCAGATCGTGGCGCTCAGCGCACCCTCGGACGGCCTCCTCCACAACCTCTCGGGGACGATCGTGCTCGGCCAGCCGGTCTCGCAGGCGAGCCCCGGGATCGGCGTCTATCTGGTCGACTCCGGGACGATTCTCGATTTCGTCGATCCGGTGCCGGTGACCTGCGGCGCCGTTGAGATCCCCACGCTGGGGTCGGTCGGCGCCTGGATCCTGGGCGGACTGCTCATGGCCAGCGCCTTCGCGGTCCTGCGCCGGCCGCGCCGCACCTTCTAGCTTCAGCCCAGCTTCAGGCCGAGCCGTTTTGCTCGCCAGATTTCAGATGCCCGCGCGCTCGCAGGCGGCCTCGATCCGCCGCGGCCGGTAGCCGATCGCGCGCAAGCGCTCGATGATCGCGCGGGCCTCCCCGGCGCGCCGGTCGGCGAGGAGGAGCATCGCGTACGCTGCCTGGAACCCCGGATTGGAGTCCGGGCCGGAGAACTCGACGAGCAGCGTTGCGGCGCGCCGACGCAACACTGCCGCCTCGGCGCTGCGCCCGTCGAGCTCGGCGATCGCGGCCGCACCGGTGAGGGACTCGCCGAGCCGCGCGACGATCGTCTCGTCGTCCGGCCTCTCGCGAGCCAGCTCATCGAGCAGGGCGAGAGAGCGCTCGTTCTCCCGTCGCGCCCGGCCGATCTCTCCTGCGGTGAGCGCGACGACGCCCAGGCGGAAGTGCGTGACCGCGAGCATCCGGTTCCACGTGCGGTGCGCGGGGTCGAGACGGCGGAGCTCTTCGAGACCGAGGCGACCCTGTTCGAGCTCGGCGATCGCGCCGGTCGGGTCGCCGACGTCGGCCAGGATCCAGCCGAGATTGAGGTGAGCCACGGCGGCGCTGCGGGCCCAGTCGCTGTTCTGCGGGTCGAGCCCGGCCAGTCGAACGAAGGTCTGCAATGCGAGCCGCTGCTGCACGGCGGCCTCCTCCGGTTGGCCCATCGAGAGCAGAAGGCGGGCCAGGAAGTCGCGCGCCGTGGCAAGGTCGTTGTGGGCCACGGGATCGTCGTTCTCTCGCGCCAGCCGCTCGAGCAGGAGGAGATTCTCGCGCCGCGCCGCGGTCGCTTCCGACAGCCGCCCCGACTCCTCGAGCGCCGAGCTCAACCAGGCGAGCGTCGTCGCGAGCTCCGAGACCGTCGCCGACTCGGCGGCGGTGTCGGCCGCAGCCGCGTGTGCCGCGAGCAGGCGCCGCAGATGGCTCTCGCCCTCGACGAAGCGCGCGATCGCTTCGTCCGGTCGGCCCAGCGCTTTGAGTCCGACGCCGGTGTCGCTCAGAGTGGCAGCGAGGAGACGCTCGAACTGCGGCTCGTCGGGAGCGAGCTCCACCGCGAGCCGCGCTGCGGACAGGGCCTCCGCGAAGGACTCGTAGGCCCTTTCCGGGGAGTCGAGATCGTTCCAGATGGCTGCGACCATCGTCGCTGCGAGCGCCCGCGCCTTTTCGTGCGCGGCCTGCGGGTGGTCGCTGGCGAGAATCCTCGCGAGCGCGAGGGCGCGCCCGGCGACCTGGCGGGCCGGCTCGAGCGCACCCTGGGCGAAGCGCACTTCGGCGACCTGCCGCAGCGCTTCGATGCGTCGCTCGAGCTCGAGGGGCGAGAGCTCACTCTCGGGCACGGCCTCGAAATGCTCCAGGGCTCGATCCCCGACGGCATCGAGGAGGTCGAGTCTTCCGACCTTCTCCAGTTTCGGACGGAGATCTTCGAGCATGAATCCGATGAGATCCTCGGCCTGCCCCTGACGGCGCTCGGCTTCGCGCCTCGCCCGGCGCGCCTCGAAGGCGAGAAAAGAGACCACCACCAGCCCGACGATCAGGCTCGCGACGCCCGTGGCGCCGGCTGCGATCCACCGCCGCCGGCGCGCCAGACGTGCCGGCTTGTCGATCAGCCCGGCGAGGCGCTGGGCGGCCTCTGCGGCGGTGGGGCGGGCGCTGGGCTCGAAGCTCTTGGCCTCTTCGATCAGCCGCGCCAACTCGGGGTCGAGTCCGGTCACGAGCTCCGTACGCCCGCGCTGCACGGCCTTCAGGAGATCGGCGAGGGGGGCGTCTGCATAGGCGGGTCGGCCGGTGAAGAGCTCCTGGAGCAGGATGCCGAACGAGAACAGGTCGCTCGCCGTGGAGACCGACCGTCCCAGCGCCTGCTCGGGGCTCATGTACTGCAGCGTTCCGACGATGGTGCCGAAGCGGGTCTGAAACTCGGGCAGGGCGAGCGTCGCGTCGTCGCGCTGGGCTTCGGCATTGCGGAGATAGGCGGCCGACGGGTCGTCCGCGTCGGTCTCTCCCGGCGAGCTCCGGTGGAGGAAGTCGGACTCGGCCACCCGGGCGATGCCGAAGTCGAGAATCCGGACCCGGTCGCCCTGGGCCACCATGACGTTCTCGGCCTTGAGGTCGCGATGGATCACCTTCGCGTGATGCGCCGCCTGAAGGCCATCGGCAATCTGTCGGGAGATGGCCAGCAGACGCTCGAAGGAGGGTCGCTGACGCATCAGTTGGCGAAGGGTCTGGCCCTCCACGTATTCGAGAACGAGGTAGTCCGCGCCCTCCTCTTCGATCAGGTCGTGGATCTGGCAGATCGACGGATGACCGAGCTTCGAGAGCAGGCGGGCCTCGCGCAGGAACCGGGCCTTGCCTTCGCGATCGAGAAGCTGGCTCGAGCGCAGCGTCTTGACGGCGACGCGGCGCTGGAGCTTCTCGTCGTAGCCGAGATAGACCTCGCCCATGCCGCCCTCTCCGATCGGGCGCTCGATCCGGATGCTGCCGATCTGGCGACCGACGAACGACATGGTTGCGCGGCAGTCTAGCCTCAGCGCGGAGGATTCGGGCTGTACCCGGTCATCTCCACGAAGCCGTGGCCGGCGAGGGGGTTCCCGCGACTCGTTCCTTTCACCGCGACCGCTCCTTCCCAGTAGCGGACGGTGACGGCGAGCTCCTGGCCGGCAACCCTTGGGGTGAGCACGAGGTCGAGGGCCTCGCCGGGGACGGTCAGGCGCCAGTTCGCGGGGTAGGTGGCGCCGGTCGGGCTGCGCCAGGTCGAGAGGACTTCGAGCCCGACCTCGGTCGCGGCGAGACTGCGCGACGTGCCGTCGGCGGCGACGAGGCTGCCGCGGCTCCACGGATCGGCGGCGCCGTCCTTCCTTCGCAGGCGGTAGAACATCAGCTCGCGGCCGTCGCCGAGCTGCAGGGCGAACCAGTCCCAGCCGGCGAGGTCGGGTCCGAGGGCGCTGGTCGACCACTCGCGGTCGAGCCAGGCTTCGCCGGTCACCGCGATCGTCTCGCCGTCGACGCTCACCGTGCCGCGCGTCGGCAGCCGGGTCATCGAGTAGTAGTAGGAGGCGTTGCCGGGTTCCGGACCTTTCTGCGAGAGGCCCCGTTCGCCCTGGAGGACCGGCGGCTTGCCGGCTTCGAGCGCCAGGTCGACCGCGAAGCCGTCCTCCCTCGCCCGCAGGCGCAAGGGCGAGAAATCGGCTGCGGAGGGGGCGGTCGAACCGATCGACCAGTCCTCGAGGGCGACGCGAAAGGACCCGTACGGGGGGGCGGTGCCGCCGGCGAGGCCGATGGCTTCGCGCGCGAAGCGTTCAGCGTACCGGAAGGTGCCCGCCGCGGAATCGGAGAGCGCGAAGTGCGCCATCCAGACGTGGGCACTCCGCCAGCGCGACGGGCTCGCTGCGGGAATCGCGGCTTCGGCGACCTCTGCGACGTCCGGGACTTCTGGGATCAGCGCGTTGCGGAAGAAGGTCAGCTGGACGCCGAAGGCCCGGCCGTCGGCGGCGAAGAGGTTGCCGGTGACGTACCACCACTCGGTGCGAAAGCCGTCGTGGGCACCGTGATCGGCGGGGAAGACGAACTCGCGCGGTGCGGTGGCGCGCGCGAAGCGCTCGTCGTCCTTGCCGAGTCCGCCGCCCAACGCCTCGGCGACGTCGAGCTCGGCGGAGATCTTCGCCGGCCGGCGGGCGCGGCGCTCGAGCGCGACCGCCAGGGCCGTCACTGCGATGACGCAGAGCAGCAGGGCGACAATGAGACGGCGCGGGGTGCGCATCTTCACTCCTGCTTCAGGGCGAGAGCCGGATCGGTCCGCCCGAGGCGCCAGGCGGGAATGAGCCCGGCGAGGAGCGCCGCACCGAGCGCGAGGACCATCGCCTCGACGAACGGCCGCGCCGTCCAGGCGATCTCCATCGACCAGCCGAACGAGCGCCGGTTGATGACGTGCACCATGAGGGCGGCGAGGAGCGCGCCGAGCGGCAGCGAAAAGAGCCCGGCAGCGAGCCCCATCCAGCCGGTCTCGGCGGCGACGAGCCGGAGGAGCTGCCGGCGCGTCAGGCCCTGGGCGCGCATCACGGCGAATTCCCGGCCGCGTTCGAGCTCGAGGGCCGCGAGCGCCGCCAGGATGCCGAGAAAGGCGACTGCGATCGCCAGCAAGCGCAGCACACCGGTAATACGGAAGGTGCGGTCGAAGATCTCGACCGACATCTGCTTGAGCAGGCGGCTCGACTGCGCGGCGAGCTCCCCTTCGGGTGCGGCCCCTTCGACCGCGGTCTTGAGCTGCTCGAGGTCGGCTCCGGCCTCGGCGAAGACCGCCAGCACCGCCACCCCGGGCTCATCGAAATGGGCGCGGAAAGTGTCCACCCCGAGCATCACGACGCCCTGGTCCGAGCCGTAGTCGTAGTCGATCCCGGCGACCCGGAACGACTGGCGGCCGTTCGCGGTCTCGAGCTCGAAGCGGTCGCCCAAGTGGAGGTTGCGGCGATAGGCGAACGGCTCGGCGAGGATCGCTGCGTCGGGAGTCGTCGTGAGCTCGCGCCAGACGCTCTCGAGGTCGCCCTCCTTCCAGTGCATGGCGGCGAGGCTCTTGCGGTCGAGGTCGATGCCGACCACCCGCGCCGGGAGCTCTCCGGGGCTCTCGACCTGGGTGATGCGCAGGGTGTTGATCCGTTCGACGCCGGGCAGGGCGCGAATGCGCTCGACCGCCTCGGGCGAGATGCGCAGGTGGGCGCGGCTCGGTACCTGCGTCGGCGTGCTGACGTAGAGGTCGCCGATGAGCGCCCCTTCGAGCCAGATCTGGACGGTGGTGCGGAAGCTCCCGATCATCACCGCGATGCTGATCGAGACGGCGACCGCGAGGGTCAGGGCGGCGACCGCGACCCCCGTGCGCGAGATCGACGCCGCCACCGCCCGCGCGCCCATCCGGCCGAAGAGGCCGATCGCGGCGTAGAGGCGCCGCCACCTCCGCGGCACGGCGGCGACGGCGCGCAGGCTGACGGCGAGGGCGCGCGGCACCAGCAGTGAAAAGCCGACCAGGACGAGAAAGAAACCGCCGAGCGAGAGGGGAAGGGAAGCGGTCGCCAGAGCGAGGAGGAGGCCGCCGGCAAGGCCGAAGAGAAGTCCGAGTCCGACCGCGCGCCCGGAGAGCCTCCCGGCCCGGCTCTCGAGCTCGGAGCGCAGGAGCGTCGCCCGCGGCGGGGCGTTGGCGGCCTCGAGCGCCGGCGGCAGCGCGGCGGCGAGCGACGCGCCGAGGCCGAGCAGGCCGCCCTTCAGGAGTGAAAGCGGCGAGAGCGCGAAATTGCCGGCGGCGAGCGTGAAGTAGAGGTCGCGGATCGTCTGCAGGACGAGCCCCATGAGTCCCCGGCCGAGCACGATGCCGACGAGCAGCCCGAGCGCGCTGCCGACGATGCCGAGGACGGCCGCCTCGGTGAGGACGAGGGTCAGGATCTCGCCGCGCCGGACGCCCAGGGCGCGCAGGCGCCCGAAGAGCTCGCGGCGCTGCACGACCGAGAAGGTCATCGTGTTGTAGATCAGGAAGGTGCCGCACAGCAGGGCGAGGAGCGACAGGGCGCGCAGGTTGAAACGGAACGCCCGCGTCATCTGCTCGAGCGCTTCGGGTCGCGCGCTCGCGCGCGCCAGATGGACGCCCGGCGGCAGCAGTGTCGCGATCTCCCGGCGGGCCCGCTCGCCCGCTTCGCCTTCGGGCAGGGCGAGGTCGATGCGGGTGAGCCGCCCTGGCAGATCGAGGATCTCCTGTGCGGTCGCGATATCGACGAGAGCGAGGTTCGCGAGCGCCTCGCGGGCGGCGGCGTCGGTCGGCTTCAGGATTCCGACCAGCAGAAGCCGTTCCTCTCGCGCCCCGACGCGGACGGGGAGCGTGTCGCCGATCTCGAGCCCCAGCCGCTCGGCGGTCGCGCTCTCGAGGAGTGCCGCGCCGGGGGTGGTGAGGAATCGGGTGAGGTCCTTGCCGGCGGCGAGCGCTCCGCCGAGATAGCCGCGGAACGGCGCCTCGCTCCACGGATCGAGGCCGAGGAGCCGCAGGACAGGGGCGGAGCGGGAGATCGACCCGCCGTTGGCGGGCGCTGCCGCTGCGGATTCCTGCGTTGGCGCGAGGACGACGAAGTCCTCGACCACCGGCGCCGCGGCGCGCAAGCCCGGGATCTCGTCGGTGCCGGAACGGAGGCGGGCGAAGAGCGTTTCGTCGAAGCCGTTCGAATCGCCGGTGATCTGATCGGTCGCAGCGCCGGCGGTCGCGTCGGTCGCCACCACGAAGGCACGCCGGGCGCTCTCGTTGGCGAGGTCGATCGCCACGACGACGGCGACGCCCAGCGCCACGCCGGCGAGCGCCAGCCCGAACTGCGCCGGATGGCGCAGGTGATAGCGGCGGCTGGCGCGCCCGAGAAGGCTCAAGCCGGACTCTCCACGGCGTCGGGCTTCAGTCCGCCGGTGCCGCCGCCGGTACCGGTGTCGGTGTCGGTGATGGCGAGCGCTCGACCAGCCGGCCGTGATCGAGGGTGAGCACGCGGTCGGCGATCCCCATGACCTCGGGGCTGTGGGTCACCATGAGCATGGTCTTCCCGGCCCTCCGCGTGAGCCGGTCGAGGAGCTCGAGCACCTCGAGCCCGGTCTCGATATCGAGATTTCCGGTCGGCTCGTCGGCGAGGACGAGCGCCGGATCGGCGGCCAGAGCGCGCGCCACGGCGACCCGCTGCTGCTCGCCACCCGAGAGCCGGTCGGGAAACTGCCCGCCACGGTCGGCGAGACCGACCTCCTCGAGCAGCGCCAGCGCCCGCTCGCGGTTCGCGCCGCTCGCCCGCCCGGCAAGCTCGAGCGGCAACAGGAGGTTCTCTTCGACGGTGAGGGTCGGGACGAGATTGAAGAACTGGAAGACGAAGCCGATCCGGTCCCGCCGCGCCACCGTCCGCTCGTCCTCGGTGAGCCGCCCGAACTCCCGCCCCTCGAGCAGCACCTCGCCCGAGGTCGGCAGGTCGATGCCGGCGATGAGATTCAGCAGCGTCGACTTCCCCGACCCGCTCCTGCCGAGAAGAACGACCAGCTCCCCCGGCGC
Organism: Thermoanaerobaculia bacterium; assembly: GCA_018057705.1. Lineage (NCBI taxonomy): Bacteria > Pseudomonadati > Acidobacteriota > Thermoanaerobaculia > Thermoanaerobaculia bacterium. The sequence continues at coordinate 13,562 of JAGPDF010000014.1, forward strand.
AATCGCGCACGAAACCCCGTCCAGCACGACGCGCGGCCTCCCCGCCTCGACAAAACTCCGCCGCACCTCGCGCAGCTCGATGACGGGAACCGGATCGGACACCACTCCACTCTACGGCAGCGCTCGAAATTCCGATGAACCGGTCTCAGCGCTCGCGATAGGCCTCACGCCGATGCGCGACGCGGACCACGAGGACGACGAGTCGGCGGTCTTCTATCTCGTAGAGGACGCGGTAGTCGCCGACGCGGATGCGGTAGGCGTTCTCCGTCGCGGAGAGCTTCTTGCACCCGCTCGGCCGTGGCGTCTCGCCGAGAGCGTCGATCGCGAGACGGATCCTCCGCCGCGCTGCGGCCTCGAGCTTCTCGAGTTGACGCGCCGCCGCGGGGACGATGAAGACGTTGTGAGCCACCGCTCTCTACTTGGCGCGCAGCTTCGCCTGCACCTGGCGCCAGGGAATGGCAGCTTCGCCGCTCGCCTCGAACTCCAGCTTCGCGGCGCGGAAGGCCTCGAGATCCGCGGCGTCCTCGAGGCTCTCCAGGAGCGCCGCATCCTCGACCGAAACGACGTAGGCGATCGGCTTGCCATGCCGATGAATCGCCACCCGCTCCTTCGCGAACGCCGCGCGATTCAAGACCTCGGAAAAATTCTCCCGCGCGGATCGGGATGTCAGAAGTGCGTTGTCGGACATGGCGTCGTCTCCCATGGGGAAGGATACGCTAGGTACCTTGTGTACGCAAGCGCCGGAATGTCCGACTCGTCGGAGGACGATGAGGAGTGATCCGGAGTCGGGCCGTAAGGAAGAGTGCGCGTGGGTGCCGAGAGATGCTCCAGGGTGCGCAGGCATCCCCTCCGAGGGCGAGTTCGGAATTGGCGATAAACTTCGCCGGTGTCGTCGGAAGCAGTCGCCTTTCCCCGCCCGAGAGACTGGGTCGAGCTCACCAAGCCCCGGATTACGCTCCTCGTTACGTTGACGACGGCGGCGGGGTTCGCGCTGGCGAGTGAGCGGCCGCTCGATTGGCCGCGTTTTGTTGCGACGCTGATCGGGACGGCGCTGGTCGCGGCGGGGTCGGCGGCGTGGAACCAGTTCGTCGAGCGTGAGACCGACAAGCTGATGCGGCGCACGGCGACGCGGCCGTTGCCTGGCGGGCGGATGCACCCCGGGCAGGCGCTCGCCTTCGGCGGGCTATTGTCGGTCACCGGCCTCCTCGTGCTCTCCCTGCTGGTGAATCCGCTCACCGCGGCGATCGGCTTCGCGACGCTCGCGGCCTACGTCCTGGTCTATACCCCGATGAAGCGCCGGAGCTCGCTCGCGACCCTGGTCGGCGCGATCCCCGGCGCCGCGCCGCCGGTCATGGGCTGGACCGGCGCCTCGGGCGAGCTCGATCTCGGCGGCTGGCTCCTTTTCGCCATTCTCTTTCTCTGGCAGCTGCCGCACTTCCTCTCGATCGCCTGGCTCTATCGCGACGACTACCGGCGGGCGGGGATGCCGCTCCTCACGGTGAACGATCCCGACGGCCGGGCGACCGGCCAGCAGGCGGTGCTCTATGCGGTGGCGCTGGTGCCGGTGTCGCTCATGACCTCGGCCGTAGGCATCACCGGCGCGGTGCATCTCGCCGGCGCGCTGCTCTTCGGCCTCGCCTTCCTGACCAGCGCGGTGCTCTTCGCGCGCGAGCAATCCGTGACCACAGCGCGGCGGCTCCTGCTCACCTCCGTCTTCTATCTGCCGGCGGTCTTCGGGGTCGCCGTCGCCGACCATCTGTTCCTGCGATGAACGTCCGGATGCGCAGCGCGGCTGTTCGCCGGAGTGGTGGCGGCTGGCTCACCGGCTTCGCCGGGCTGGCGCTTCTTGCCGTCGTCGCCTGTCGTGCCCCAGAGCCGCTGCCGGTGCTCTCCGAGTTGCCGGAGTTCGCGCTCGTCGAACGCAGCGGGGCGACCCTCGACAAGGCAGCCCTGGCCGGCCGGCCGGCGATCGTCGACTTCATCTTCACGCGCTGTCCGGCCTCCTGTCCCATGCTCACCGCGCGGATGAAGGAGCTCGAGAAGCGCATCCCGGAAGGCTCGACCGTACGGCTGCTGTCGATCTCGGTCGACCCCGAGCACGACCGGCCGGAGGTGCTGACCCGCTACGCCGAAGGCTGGCAAGTGGGACCGCGCTGGCTCTTTGCGACCGGCGAGCGGGCGGCGATCTGGGAGCTCGTGCGCAAGGGGTTCCTTCTGGCGGTCGAGGCGACACCCGAAGACACCAGCTCGCCGATTCTGCACAGCAACCGGTTCGCTCTGATCGACGGCGAAGGCCGCATGCGCGGCACCTACCAGGCGCTCGAAGAGGATGCGCTCGACCGCATCCTGGAGGATCTCGCGGCGCTGGAAGCCAGCGCAGCAGGCGGCTGAAGCCTCGACAGGGCCGGATGCCGAAGCGACCGATGAGCCAGCAGCGGAGGACCCAGCGATGGAACTGACCGTACGCGACCTGCCGACCCTCAACGCGGCGCTGAACGCGACCTCGGGTGTACTCCTGGTGCTCGGCTGGCTGCTGATCCGGCTCCGGAAGATCGAAGCCCATCGGCGCGCCATGATTTCGGCGTTCGGCTGCTCGATCGTCTTCCTGGTGTCCTACCTCGTCTACCACTTCCAGGTCGGCTCGGTGAAGTTCCAGGGCACCGGCACGGTGCGGACCGTCTACCTCGCGATCCTCCTCACCCACACCGTACTCGCCGCCGCCGTGCCGTTTCTCGCGGTGATGACCCTCTCCCGCGCCCTCGCGCGGCGCTTCGACCGCCACAAGAAGATCGCCCGCTGGACCCTGCCCATCTGGCTCTACGTTTCGGTCACCGGTGTGGTGGTTTACTGGATGCTCTACCAGATGCGCTTTGGCTGAGTCGCGAGCTGGGGCCGGGAGCCTGGCTAGCCCGACCTTCTCACCAGCGTTAGCCGCGAGACGCCGCAGATGCCCATGGCTGCAAGGCGTCGCGACCGAGGCCCGCGCAGACGTACTTGCAGTACGTCGAGCAGGCCGACCGAGCGCAACGCAGCAGACGTGGGCGTATGTGGCGTCGTAGCCGAAGGTTGGTGAGAAGGTCGGGCTAGAGCCCCGGTGCGGTCGCCGTGTCCTCTGCCATGAGCGGAGGTGCCTAATCTGCTTCTCCCTAGACGAGGCGCATACCGCCTGGGCGGGGGCGGCTGGGAGGTGGGGAGGGCGTGGACGGGGCCGCCGGCGTCGCTCCTGGCACGTAGCCGCCCGGGAACTGAACGGCGACAATCCGGGTCCAGGGGATGCGCAGCTGGCGAAAGCCGCCCAGAAGACGGACGAAGGCGAGCTCTGCGGTGACGCCGAAGTCGTCCACGGTCGCGCCGGACTTGAGCTTCTCCGGGTCGAGGGCACAGACCAGCTCTTTGGGAAACTGCGCCAGGAGGTCCGGCGGGATCTCGTCCGGCGGCGCATCGACGGTCGAAACGACCAGCACAACCGGCCAGCCGGCTTCGATCAGTCCGGCGAGCGCGTCGCGCAGAGCGGCGTACATCGTCTAGAAGATGGTCCGCTGATCGCTGTTGGCCGGCGCATCGTCGAGCGGCGCAGCGCTCGCTCCGCGGTTCTCCCCCTCTTCGCCGGCCGCGGGCGCCGCCGCCTCGCCCAGCCAGACGAAGCGTTCGAGGCTCCTTGCCCAGACGAAGCCCTGGCCGCTCTCTTTCATGCCGCGCAGCACGGCGAGCTTCGAGTCGATGTCGTCGATGGCGTGGAGGACGAACGCTTCGGCGGTCATCGGTTCGACCGGGGAGGAGAACTCCTTGCGCCCCTGATGCGAGAGAACGAGGTGCTCGAGCTGCAATCTCAGGTCGGGCGGAAAACCGGGGATCGCGGCGGTGCGCTCACGGACGAGGTCGCGGCCGATGACGATGTGGCCGACGAGACGCCCGACCGGGGTGTACTCGTTGTCGGGCATCGCGCCCAATTCCTGGAGCTTGCCGAGGTCGTGGAAGAGGACACCCAGGACCAGCAGGTCGCGGTCGAGCTCGGGGTAGTTGTCGGCGAAGCGCACCGCGAGCTCCATCATCGAGACCACATGCTCGAGCAGGCCGCCGCGGAAGGCGTGGTGGATCGCCTTCGCCGCCGGATGCACCCGCAGGGCCGCGCCGTAGACCGCCATCGTCTCGGACGCCAGGCGGCGCATCTCCGGCCGCTTCACTTCGCGGTCGAGTGTCCCCTCCAGGCGACGCATGAGGTCGTCGATGTCGAACTTCGTGGTCGGGACGAGCAGGCTCTCGTCGAAGCCCTCCCGGGCGTCGTCGGGGACGATCGCCCGGCACTGGTCGACCTTGATCTGCAGCTGGTCGCGGTAGCTCTGCACCTGGCCGCGGAACTTGACGAAGCCGCGGGCCGCGAAATCGTTGGCGAGGGCCGAGCTGTCCGACCAGGCGCGGCCGGTGATCGCGCCCGAAGCGTCGGCGAGCTCGAGGTCGAGATAGTCCTTGCCGCTCTTGTCCTGACGCAGCTCCTTGCGCTTCAGAAAAGCGAAGCCCTGCACGGAGTCGCCGGCGTTCCAGGTGGCGATCGGCTGATTCTTGACGATTGGAGACATAGTCTGGGGCACCCGCCGTTGAGAAGAGGGCCGAGTATAGTCGCCGGGCGCCGGGCTGGTACACGGCTTGCTGCTGGTCGTTCCGAAGATGGTCGAAGCCCGAGGACTGCTCATGCGCCCGAACGTCGTCTGCTGCACCCTGATGCTGGCCTTCGGCGGCGCCCTGGCGGGCCCGGCGGGCGCCGCCCCAACTCCCGATCCGGCCCCCGTGGCCGCGGCGATCCCTTCGACTTCGCCGGCTCCGGCGCCCTCGCCGGCTCCGGTTCCAGCGGCCCCCGCGCCGCCAGCGCCGCCGACAGCCAGCGAAACCGAAGAGGCGGAGCGCGAGCTGCTGCGCAAGTTCCTGGAGGAGGGCCCGGCGCTGCTGCTGCCGGCCGAGGAGCGCGCGCGCATTGCGGCGCTGCCGCTCGCCGGGGCGCTCGCCGAGGCGCGCGAGTTCCTGGCGCGGGACCCCCTGCCCGACACGCCCGAGAACGAGCTCGCGATCGGCCTCGATCGCCGGCAGCGCCTCGTCTGGAGCGAGAGTCTGTCGCTGCGCGATGCCCGCGGCCGGATGCTCTTCCTGCTCGGCGCACCTCGCGAGAGGCAGAAGATCGACTGCGGCGACACCTTCCATCCGCTCGAGATCTGGAGCTACGGCACGGTGGAGGCGCCGCGGCACGCCGTCCTCTATCGTCCGCGCGCCGACGGCTACTTCCTGCTCTGGCGGCCGACCGAGTCCAAACGGGCGCTCTACATGCCCGAGATGGAGTACTACCTCGAGCAGTGGGAAGAGCTCAAGGGCTTCGTTTCGGGCAAGCGCCCGGACCGGGTGATGTGCAAGTCGAGCGAGACCGTGGACGAGGTCACCGGCGTCACGGGACTTTTCGGCTTCAAACAGAATCGGCCGACCGACGCCATGATGGACGCCCTGGTCGCCCCGCCGGCCGAGCTCGCCCCGTGGGCGCGCGTGGCGGCGGCCACGAAGCTCGACCAGCTCGCCCCGGAGTTGGCGATCGAGTCGGCGCGCGTGACCTTTCCGGAGCGCCGCGACCAGCGCCTGCTCGCGCGGCTGCGCATCGTGCTGCCGGCCGGCGTCGGGCTGGCGGTCGCCGGCGACGAAAAGGCACCCGAGTCCCGACTCACCGTGGCCGGCCGGCTCGAGGTCGCGGGGGCGCCGTTCGAAGAGTTCCGCAACCGCTTCGTGCTGCCGCCGCCCGCGGCGACGACGCCGGTCGTGCTGGTCGCCGAGCGCCTGCTGCGCCCCGGCGGGCCCTACGTCGTGCAGCTCGAGCTGCGGGACGAAGTCTCCGGGCGGACCAGTTGGCTCTCGCTCGGCTTCACGGTTCCGAAGCAGGCCGTGCCCGAGCCCGAGTCGATTCCCGCTGGGGCCCAGGTGGTCGTCGGCAAGGAGACCGGAATCACCCGGATGGGCGGGCGCGACGCCCTCGTCCTCATGCCGCCGCTCGCCGATGTCGTCTTCGGGCTCTGGCGCGCCGAGGCGATCGTGGTCGGCGAGCGCATCCGCAAGGTCGCCTTCTACGTCAACGGCCAGCGCCAGCTGGTGCGCGCCGCCGCCCCCTGGACGGCCGAGCTCCGCCTGCCGAACATTCCGGCGGAGCTCGTCGTGCGGGCGGAGGGTCTGGACGAGAACGACGCCGTCGTCGTCGCCGACGAGGTCTTCCTCAACGAACCGCAGGGCGAGGCCAAGGTTCGCCTCCTCTCGCCGCCGCGCGGCAAGCGGGTCGTCGGCCCCACCGTGGCGCGCGCCGCGGTCATGGTGCCCGAGGGCAAGCGGGTCGAGTCGGTCGAGTTCCGCTTGAACGAGGAGGTGCTCGCGACCCTCACCCAGCCACCGTGGGAAACCTCGTTCGTCGCGCCGTCGGGCAGTGAGCCGGTCTATCTCACGGTCTCGGCGATCTACGTCGATGGCACGCGCGTCGAGGACTTCCGCGTCCTGAACGGCGGTTCGACGTTTCTCGAGCAGCTCGAGGTCGACCTGGTCGAGATCTTCGCCACCGCCTACGACAGGAACGGGGCGCTCAGCGAAAACCTGACCGAGAGCGATTTCGAGCTCTTCGACCGCGGCAAGCGGCAGAAGATCGAACGGTTCGAGCTCGTGAAGGACCTGCCGCTCGCCGTCGGTCTCGTGCTCGACACCTCCGGGTCGATGCGCGAGTCGATCGGCGAGGCGAAGCACGCCGCGAGCGACTTCCTGGCCGAAGTCGTGCGTCCGACCGACCGCTGTTTCGCGGTCGGTTTCTCGGATCGGCCGCGGCTGCTCATGCAGCTCACTCCCGACGTCCAGGCGGTGCAGATCGCCTTCCGCGAGCTGCCGGCGGTCGGCAACACGGCGCTCCACGACGCGATGGTCTTCGCGCTCTACCAGCTGCGGGGCGTCCGCGGCAGGAAGGCGATCGTCCTGCTCTCCGACGGCGACGACACTTCGAGCCTGGTCTCCTACGATGACGCTCTGGAGTTCGCCCGGCGCAGCGGCGCGGCGGTCTACGCCATCGGCCTCGATGTCGGCTCGACGAAGATGTCGATCCGCAACAAGCTCGAGAAGCTCGCCTCGGAAACCGGCGGGCGCTCCTACTTCGTCTCGAAGGCCGACGAGCTCGACGGCGTCTACAGCGAGATCTCGCGCGAGCTGCGCAGTCAGTACCTGCTCGCCTTCGCGCCGGACCCGCCGGGAACCGAGGGCGTCTTCTCGACGGTCGAAGTCAAGGCGAAGGGGGGCAAGCTGAAGACACGAGCCCCCCGGGGGTACTATCCATGACACCATGGCGGACGTGAAGAACCTCGTGCCCCCATCCGGATCCCACTCGGTGATCGCTGCCGCCCTGGCTCTTGCGGTGTTCCTCAGCCTGCCGGCCGGTCTCGCCGCCGCTGGAGCGCCCGAGGCGTTTCGCTTCGAGAAGCTCAACCGCGCCTACAGCGATTTCGTGGAGGAGTTGGCGCCGATCGGCGAGGAGGGGATGTCGATCCAACTGACCTCGCCGTCGCAAACGATGATCCTGCGCGATCACCGGATCCGGCTGAGCCCCCTCGGTCCCGCGAAGGACGGCGCCTTCTCCGGCGAGGTCGAGCTCGACATCCAGGGCAAGGGGGCGCTGATCGCCGATGTGGTCATGGGCCCGATCGTGCGCCAGTTGACCGACGAGATCGTCGTGCCGCCGCAGACCCTGCGGCTGGCCGGCAAGGTCCGCATTCGACGGGTCGCCGACGGCTACGAGATCACGCCCGATCAGCTGCCGTCGCGAATCGAAGTCGCGGTGCAGTCGCGCACCATCAACCAGATCCTGGCGCTCTGCGACCAGGCGGCCACGCTGTCGCTCGGTGCCGTCGACTGTTCGGGCCTCGATCGCGCCCTGACGAAGCCGGCGGTGCCGATTCCGGGCGGCGGCGCAGCGATCTTCCTCGGCGACGAGAACCTGAGCGGCGACGACCGCGTCCGGCTCGACGCTCTGCTTCCCCCGCCCGCCGCCGCGCCCTGAAGGTCAGGTCGTCGGCAGCGAGAGGCCGTGACGTGTCGCGGCCTCGACGATCGCCGAATGGAGCGGCACCTGGAAGAGGAACCGCTGGCGCATCGCCGGCGCGAGAAACCCGGTCTGGCGCATGAGCTCGCTGTAGCTGCGCTGCAGGGGAACGAGCGGTTCGCATCTGCGGGCTTTGCGCTCCTCGAGCCACAGGCCGCCCAGGTAGAGATGGTAGTCCGACAGTTCGCGCAGCGGTGCCGTGTCGAGCAGCGGACGCTCCGCGGCGAGGGTCTCGTAGGCGGTGAGAACGGTGTCGGCGCGGCCGCGCGCGATCTCCACCTCGATGCGATAGGCCAGGTCGGCGAGCAGGCTCGCGCCCTTACCGAGCTCGCGATGCAGGCGCGCCGCATCTTCGAGGTTGGCGAGCGCGGCGTCGTGGCGGCGCAGGCGAAGCTGAATGCGGCCCATCAACTGCTCGGCGTCGGCGCGCGCCTCCCCGGGCGGGACCAGACTGAGCGCGAAATGAGCCTTGCGGGCTTCGATCAGCGCCTGGTCGGGTTGGTCGAGCTGCAGGAGATTCTCGGCCACCGACAGGCGCGCGATCGCTTCGCCCACGGTGTCGTCGCGGCCTTCGCGCAGCGCGAGCGCCCGGCGCAGCATCGGCGCGGCGCCGGCAAAGTCTCCCAGCCGGCTCATTGCCTTGCCGACGCCGACCAGCGCGTAGGCCTCTTCGGCTTCGGACTTGTCCCGGGCGAGGATCTCGCGTGCCTCTTCGAAATAAGCGAGGCTGACGGGGAAGTTGCCCTGCGCCAGCGCCACGGCGCCCAACGCCGAGAGCGACGTCGTGACCTGGGTGCCCTTCTCGCGACGCACCGCCAGGGCTTGCAGATGCAGTGCCGTCGCGTCGTCGAGCCGGAACTCGTGAAAGGCGATGTTGCCGAGGAAGTAGCGGCAGTTCGCGGCCAGGCCTCTCCTGCCCTGGTGCTCGGCCACGGTGAGCGTCCTCGAGAAGAGCTCGCCGGCCTCGGTGGTCTTGCCCTGGCGGACGAGGACGCGCCCGAGCTCGAGCAGGAGCATCTCCTTGCGGCGCGGGTCGCCGCCCTTCTGACCCGCCAACGCCTGGCGGAGAACCCACTCCGCTTCGGTGTGGCGCCCGGCCATCTGGGCGAGCTCGGCGCGCAGGGCGGCGATGGCGAGGAAGCGCTGCGGGTTCTCCCGCGAGAGCTCGAAGCCGCGTTCGAGCGCCCCCGAGAGCTCGTTCAGCCGCCCCATCCGCCGGGCGAGCGGCAGCAGGATCCAGAGCAGGTCGATCTCGAGCTGCGTGTTGGCGGAGCCGTCCGCGGCATCGGAGCGATCGGAGGGTTCGGCGCGCTCGCGCAGCGCGGCGAGCTCATGGCGCAGCGCCGTGAAGAGCTGCTCGCGCGGGATCTTCGCTGCGGTCGCTGCGGCGCCGAGCAGCGCGCGGGCGCCGGGCTCGGTGCCGCGCAGCAGTTCGTAGGAGGCCCAGAGCTCGTCCACCGAGCTCGAACGCGCCGCCAGGAGCTCGCCCAGCACGCTGCGCAGAGTCGCCGCCGCATCGGGGCGCAGCGTGTCGGAGAAGGCCGTGCGTAGCGCCAGGGAAGCGAAGGTGAGTCCTTCGCCCCAGGGGCCGTCGGCGTCGACGATGAGGCCGGCTTCGCGAAAAGGCTCCTCCCACTGGCGCGGCGGACTCTCGCCGCCCAGGGCGAGCGCCGCCGACCGCAACTCTCCAGCCGGCACCGGGGCCTCGATCTGCGCCAGGAGGCGCAGCGGCAGCGCCGTTCCGAGTCGCATCGCCTCGGACTCGGCGTGGGCGAGAAAGCGCCGGCTCGGTTGAAAGCGGGTCTCGGTTCCTTCGCTGCCGCTGAAGAAGAACGAACCAAAGACCTGCCTCAGTCTCCGGTCGCGGACCAGGAAGTGCAGGGCCTCTTCGAGCGCGAACGGGTTCCCGCCGGCGCCGGTGGCGAGCGTCTCGGCGACCGCCTCGGGGAGCGAGAGCCCGCGGAAGAGCTGCGAAGCGCAGCGGCTCCAGGCTTCGCCGGCGAGCGCGTCCACCTCGATCTGCGGCGTGGTCGAGAGCTCCTCGGGCCAGGGCGTCGCCGGCCGGGCGAGCAGCAGCAGACGGATCTCGTCGCCGAGGCGCGGGTGCTTCTGCAGCTCTTCGATCTCCGACCAGATCTGCGGCGGAGCGGCATCCAGATGGTCGTAGACGATCCAGACCGGTCGCGCCGGCTCGGCGGCCAGTTCGCCGACCAGCGGCGCCAGCATCGAGCCGTTCTGCAGCCGGGCGAGCGCCGCGTTCCGCCAGACTGCCGGCTCGCCGCTGGCGCGCATGACCTCCCAGGCGAGGCGCGTCTTGCCGACGCCCAGGGGGCCCGTCAACCGGACGACCGGCTCGGCGAGCCGTTCCGAGAGCCGATCCTCGAGCTCCGGCCTGGGAACCCACTTCGCAGACCGCGAGAGGACCTCAGGGTTGCGCCAGGTGGGCATGGCGACGGCGCGCGGCTGCACGGCCGCGAGGGGGATCAGCCGCCCGCCGCCGAAGGAGAGATTGCCGGCCGGCTCAACCGTCCAGAAGGCCTCCAGGTGGTGCACGGCATGGGTCGTGAGCAGCACCCTGCCGGCTTCGATCGTCGGCCGCCGTTGGGCGATCTCCTCGAGGAGCGGCTCCTCGAGCAGGGTGACCAACTCGCCCACCGCCGCTGCGGCGGGCGTGATCAACACGCAGGCGGCGCTCGCGGGGCGGCCCTTGGGCGTGGCGTCGAGCACCGCTCGACCCAGCGCGACGGCGCGGTCGAAGATCGCGGCGTCGCCGGCGAGTGGCAGGACGAGCCACCGGTTCGGACCTGCCGGAAAGATGCCTTCGGCCCGGGCTGCGGCGGCTTCGAGGCGCGCCGTCGCCGCCGGGTCCTTCTCCGCCCAGAGATGCAGGAGCGCGGCCGGTAGCACTCGTTCGATCGGCTCTGGAGGCGGAAACGGGCGCATGGAGGGGGGCGGGTGCGGGATGGGAAGGTGCAAACGGGGGTCGGCGCTGCCTATGGTGTTGAATCTACTACTTCGCGGGCGAGGAGTGGGCACTTGCAGGTCGTCCCGGGGCGCCCTGAGACGGGGTGGCAGGGGGGAAACGGCCCCGATTTTGATATAAGGGTCCGTTCGGAGGGACGAAAACCATGGCATCACGCCGCCTGTTGAATCGGATCTACTACTTCACGGTCGAGGATGAGGGCATCCTCGGCGAGGCCTTTCCCAAGTTCGAGCAGCAGAGCTTCTGCCTCGCCTACAAGGTCCTGGGCACGGACGACGTCTTCGTGACCTCGTCCGAGACCAAGGAGGCGATGGACCGCCACGACGTGCCGTACAACCTCCTGGCGGAGGAGGAGGCGGGGAAGATCGCCCTGCTGCACACGCCCCAGTCGAAAGAAGAGCTGGCCGACCACGAGGACGCGCTGAAGGCGCTGATCCTCGCCCATCGGTCGATCGCCGCGGCCTGTGTCGGCGTCAACGGGGACCTCGACCTCGGGTTCAACCTCTCGACCGGCGCCCAGGACTTCACCTACTTCACGGCTCCAGCCGGGCACACCTTCATCTTCAGGCTCTTCGGCGACCGCAAGGAGGCCGTGCAGTTCATGAAGAAGCGCGGTGCCGACAAGAAGAGCGTGGAATGGGCGGAGACCCTCCCGCTCGCCTCCGCCAAGGAGTTGCAGAGCTATCACTGAGCCGACCTACTCCGTCTCCCAGCTGGGCAGGGAGATCAAGGATCTTCTGGCCGAGGCCTTCGCGTCGGTGTGGGTGGTCGGCGAGATCCAGCGCCTCCGGCCGAGCGCCGCCGGGCACCAGTACTTCGATCTCGTCGAGAAGGGCGAGGGCGGGGCGCGCGACCAGGTGGTCGGCGTAATCTCGGCGGTGATCTGGAAGGGCGAGTTTCTGCGCCTTCGCCCCGTGCTCGAGCGCGCCGGCGAGTGCCTCGCGGACGGGCTGCGCATCCGTTGCCGGGTGAGCGTCGACTTCTACCCCCCGGGAGGCCGTCTGCAGGTCCAGATCCGGGAGATCGACCCGACGTTCACGCTGGGCGACCTGGCGTTGCGCCGGCAGGAGACCCTGCAGGCCCTCGCCGCGGCCGGTCTGCTCGAGCGCAACCGGTCCCTCCCGCTGCCTGCCCTGCCGCTCGCGATCGCCCTTGTGACCTCGGCCGGAAGCGCCGCCTACCACGACTTCCTCGCCACCCTGAAGGAGAGCGGCTACGCTTTCCGGGTCTTCGCCGTGCACTCCGCCGTGCAGGGGGCGGAGGCCGAGCGTTCGTTGCCGACGGCGCTGGCGCTCGCCGCCGCCACCGACTGCGACTGCATCGTGCTCATTCGCGGCGGCGGGTCGAAGAGCGATCTCGCCGTTTTCGACAGCCAGGCCGTGGCCGAAGCGGTGGCGCGCGCGGCGAAGCCGGTCTGGACCGGCCTCGGCCACGAGATCGACGAATCGGTCGCCGACCTGGTGGCGCATCAGTCCTTCAAGACGCCGACCAAGGTCGCCGAAGAGCTCGTCGCCCGGATCGCCAATTCCGAAATCGCCGTCGCCCGGCTGCGCGAACAGCTGACGCGTCAGGCGCGGCTCGCCATCGCCGAGGCCGGCGGCCGTCTGGCGCGTGCCGAGCGCCGCGCGGTGGCCGCCCGGGTGCGGCTGGCCCAGGTTTCCCTGCGACTCGCCGCGCTCGCTGAAGGCCTGCGGCGCGTCGCAGTGCATCGCCTGCGCTCCGCCGACCAGCAGCTGGCGGGCTGGGCGCGGCTGGTGGGCGAGCTCGCGCCCGCGCGCACGCTGCGCCGCGGTTTCAGTATCACGCGCGATCCGGCCGGCGTGGTGCTCCGCGACCCGGCCGCCGTCGCGCCCGGGACGGCGATCGAGACCGAGCTCGCCGGGGGTCCGCTGTGCAGCAGGGTCGAGACCGCAAGCCGCCCGCCATCCGGCGCGCTGCCGGTCGGGGAGAAGCGATGAGCCAGAAGAAGACGGAGCGTGAGAGCGGCCCGGAAGTCGGGGCGGAGGCCGAGCCGGGATTCACGGTCGCGATGCGTGAGCTCGAGACGATCCTGCACCGAATCGAAGGAGACGAGCTCGACATCGACCGGCTTGCCGAGGAGCTGAAGCGCGCCACAACGCTGCTCGAGCTCTGCCGCGGCAAGATCCGCCGCGCCGAGCTCGAAGTCACCGAGATCGTGCAGAAACTCGAACAGACCTGAGGGCAGGCGGCGCCTCAGCCGTGAACGGTCGGGGCGACGCCGGCGTGTGCGGCGAGCTCGCGGTCGAGCTCGAGCCAGGCGGCGAAACGCTCGACGAGTGCGGCTTCGTCGACGTCCCGGCCGGCGAGGCGATAGAACAGCTCCCAGTGGCGCTTCTCGGCCGGCCCCAGATCGGCGAGCAGGCGCGCGACTTCCGGGTCGCTCTCGTGCACGATCTCGAGCAACCGGGTGAATCGTTCGCAGCTGCGGGCCTCGACGATCGCCCCGAAGAGGAGTCGATCGACCTTGGTCCAGGGCCCCTGTCGGGGCTCGATCCGGGCGCGCAGAGCCTGCACCCAGCGGTTGGTGCGCCGGCCGCCGGTCGGCAGCTGGCGACGGTTCAGAATGGCCACGACGCGCCGGAAGTGCTGGATCTCCTCGGCGGCGAGGTTGGCCGCCGCCTCGACGAGCTCGAAGTCGTCCGGATACCAGCCGGCGAGCGCCAGGGCGTACTGCGCCACCTGCTGTTCGCAGACGGCGTGGTCGGCGAGGAAGACCGGGAGGTTGGCGGCGGCGAGGCGGGCCCAGTCCGGAGAGGTCGCCACCAGCAGCGGGAGGTCGCGCGCCACCTCGTCGTAGCTGACCCTCGGAACGGGGCGCAAATCAGTTCTTTCTGGCCGCATCGACTTCGAAGGCGACCGGCCTCATCGGCTTGGCGTCCGGGCGCGCGACGCCATCCTCACGCAGGTCCTCGCGGATCAGGAGCTCGAGGAAGAGCTCCCGCACACCGGTCCGGCCGCGCTGTTTGAAGACCCGGCGAATCTCGCGCGGCGTCACCGCGATGCCGGTCATGGCACGCAGGTACTGGCTGAACACCCGGGGCCGCGAAGCGAAGCTCACCACGAGCAGAAGCAGCAGGACCACGGCGCAGCCGAGCAGGATGAAGGTCGGATTCCAGAGCATGAGTCATTGCATCCTAACGCTTTCCCGCGCCCGCGAAGGGACGCCCCCCTGGCCCACGCGGGATCGACCGGGGCAGCCGGTGGCGGCGCTGGCAGCGGTGCCAGGTGCGGCCGCGGGGCGTGCCGTGGCTTCGGTGCCTGCGAGCGAACGCCTCGACGGGGTAGCATCGCGCCGATGAACGGCCTCTCGACCGAGCAGCTGCGCCGCTACGCCCGGCATCTTTCGCTCCCCGAGGTCGGCGTCGCCGGCCAGGAGAGGTTGGCGGCGGGGAGCGTCCTCATCGTCGGGATGGGAGGCCTGGGCTCTCCGGCTGCGCTCTACCTCGCGGCGGCGGGAGTCGGGCGGCTGGGCCTGGTCGATTTCGACGTCGTCGACCGTTCGAACCTGCAGCGCCAGATTCTCTACTCGGAGTCCGATGTCGGGCGGGGCAAGCTCGAGGCTGCGGCCGAGAGGTTGCAGGCTGCCAATCCCGGAGTCGTGCTCGACCTGCACGGCACCCGCCTCGACCGGACGAACGCCAGCGGGTTGGTGGCCGGCTACGACGTGGTGGTCGACGGTACCGACAACTTTCCGACGCGCTATCTGGTGCACGACGCCTGCTATTTCGGCGGCCGGCCCTACGTCTACGGCTCGATCTTCCGCTTCGAGGGTCAGGCTTCGGTCTTCGCGCGCGGCCGCGGACCCTGCTACCGCTGTCTGTTCCCGGAGCCGCCGCCGCCCGGCTCCGTGCCGTCGTGCGCCGAGGCCGGGGTTTTGGGCGTGCTGCCCGGCATCATCGGATCGATCCAGGCCAACGAAGCCCTCAAACTGCTGCTCGGCGCCGGCGAGCCGCTGCTCGGCCGCCTGCTGCTGTTCGACGCCTTGGGCATGCGCTTCCGCGAGCTCGCGCTCCGCCGCGATGCCCGCTGCCCGCTGTGCGGCGACCAGCCGACGCAGCACGAGCTGGTCGAGTACGACGACGCCTGCGCGCTGCCGGCGGCGGACCCGCCAGCTGGCGGCAGCGAGAGCGCTTTCGAGATCGCAGCGACCGAAGTCGCGCGGCGGCGCGCCGCGGGCGAGAGGTTCACCCTGCTCGACGTGCGGCTCGAACACGAGCTGCGTCTGGCGCGGCTTCCCGACATTCTCTGGATCCCGCTGCACGAGCTGCCGCAGCGTCTGGGCGAGGTCCCGCGTGACCGCCCGGTCTACGCCCTCTGTCACAGCGGAATCCGCTCGGCCGCGGCCACGACACTGTTGCGCGAGCAGGGTTTCGCCGCGGCCCGCAACCTCGCCGGCGGTATCGACGCCTGGAGCCGCGAGGTCGACTCCAGCCTGCCGCGCTACTGAGCGGGGCTTTTCCACCACCGGCTCCTGCTTCGTCCAGACCCCGGACGGACTCCAGGAGTCAGACCCGGACGAGCGCGCAACCGCGCCGCCGCGGAATGACCTAAGTCAAGCAGCTACAGTTCTTTAGGCCGCTCCTCCTGGATCGGGATGGATTGGCAGCGGGCTTGCGATAGTGCCTGGCATGACCCAGGCAACCGCCCTTCACGCAGCCGCCGCTCCGCTACCGAACGTTCTGGTCGTCGACGACGATCAGGCGACCCGGGAGCTTCTGGCGACGGTACTCTCCCGTAGCGGTTGCCGGGTCACTTGTGCCGAAGAGCTCGAGGAGGCGGCCGCCATCCTCGAGTACCGCGACTACGACGCACTCTGTGTCGACCTCGACCTGCGCGGCCTCTCCGGCCTCGAAGGACTCGAGCTGGTCGGGCAGGCGCACCACCGCTGGCCCCAGCTCAACATCGTGGTCCAGACCGGCAACGGCGACCCCGAGGTTCATCGCGCCTGCTTCCGCTTCGGCGCGCGTTCCGTCTTCGTCAAGGGCCGCCCGATCGTCGAGTTCCTGCACCTGATCCAACCACAGAAGGAGGAGGTCGCGTCATGTTGAAGTCGCTGATGGAGCGTGTCATCGAGCCCGGAGCGATCACGGCGTTGTTCCAGCCGATCGTACGCATCCTCGAGGGCGACTCGAAGATCGTCGCCGTCGAGGGCCTGGCGCGCGGACCGAGGGGTTCGACGCTCGAGGCGCCCGACATTCTCTTCGAGTTCGCCCGGCGCAAGAACGAAGAGTCGGTCGTCGATCGGGCCGCGATCTCGTCCATCCTGCGCGAGGCGCGAAAGCTCCCCTCCGACCTCGCCCTGCACCTGAACGTCCACGCTTCGACGCTCGGTCGCGACGGGCGTTTCGTCGATTTCCTGATCAAGACCAGCTCGAGCCTCGGGATCGAGCTCAAGCGCCTCACGCTCGAGATCGTCGAGCACTCGAACTTCGTGGAGGAGGACAACTTCCTCGCCGCGCTCGCCGAGCTGCGCGCCGCCGGATGCAGTGTCGCCCTCGACGACGTCGGAATCGGTACCTCGAACTTCCGCATGATGCTGATCACGCGTCCGACGATGCTGAAGATCGACCGCTATCTGGTCACCGGCATCGCGAACGACACCTACCAGCAGGCGACGATGCGCGCCATTCGCCTGCTCGCCGATCAGGTGCACGCCGACCTGGTGGCCGAGGGTGTCGAGACCGAAGAGGACCTCAAGGCACTGCGCACCCTCGGCATCGAGTTCGCCCAGGGCTACCTGTTCTCGCGCCCGCGCGCCGCCGAAGACCTGATGGCGACCCTTCTGCGACCGCTCCAGGCGGTGGCCCCTGCGGCCGCGATCCCGGCGAGCGCTCCGCGCGCCGCGGCGTGGTCCAGCCATGGCGGCCTCTCTCTGGTGGCGCAGGCGAGCTGAGCCCGATCTCGAATTCCTCATGAAAGACCGCACCGACGGGAGCCGACAATGATCGAAAGTCTCTGGGCGCGCCGCAGCAAGACCTCCGAATCCTCCAGCGAGAGTCGACAACGAAGATCTGGCGCGGCGCAGAAAGTCCGGCCCGGACAGGGCCGCAAGGAGCCGGCGGACCCGACGGCCTGCCTCCAGGCGATGTTCGCCTCCCGCAACCTCCTGGTCGCGATCAAGGATCTCGACGGGCGCTACCTCGAGGTCAACGAAGCCTACGCCGGCGCCCTGGGGCTCGACCCGGTGGCGGTACGTGGCCGGCTCGATCGCGACCTGCTCACTCCGGACGTCGCCGGCGAGATGGCCCAGCGCGAGCGTCTGGCGATGCGCGGCGTGGCGCTCAAGCCCGGTCTCGAGGCGTTTGCCGCCGACGCTCCCGTCTACCTGGTCGAGCGTCTGCCGATTCTCGACAGCCGGGGCGGGCTGGCTGCCGTCTGCCTGATCGCGATGGCATCTCCGGTGGTGATCGGGGATGCCGCAGTGGTGGAGAGGATGCCTGCCGTGGAGGCAGAAGCCCCATCCGGGCCGCTTCCCGGCAACCCGCCGTCACCCGAAGGCTGCGCAGCGGAGACGCCGCCGCCCGGCGGCTGGCTAAGGGTCTCCTCGGCTTCGAACCAGCTGGAGTGGGATGCTGCCCTCTACCGGTCGCTCCTGTCCCTGTTCTGCCAGCGCTACGAAGGCTTCGGCGTGCGGCTCGCCGAGCGCCTCGCCGCGGGCGAGATCGGAGATCTGGCGAAGGACCTCGGCCGGCTCGCCTCGGGAGCGCGCAACCTCGGCGCGATTCCTCTCGCCGGACTCGCGGCCGGGCTGCTGGCGATCGTCGAACGGGGCGAGATCGAAACCCTCGCCGGGCAACTCGGCCAGTTTCGCCGCGCTCTCGACGCGACGATCCTCGTCATCGAGTGCCGGATCCGCTCGACCGCCGAGCCTTTCGAGTGGCCGGCGGCCAGGGAGGCCGCCAGCGGAAACGGGGCGTTCAGCGCGACGACCCTGGTGTCCGCGCTCGCGGTCGCCTGACGGCGCTCAGGCGGGAGCGGCCGCCGACTCTGGGGTCGGCAGCTCGATCCAGAAGGTCGAACCGCCGGCGCCCGAGTCGAAGCCGATCGTGCCACCGTGAGCCTCCACCGCCAGACGGCAGAAGGGAAGGCCCAGGCCGACCGCGCGCCGATGCGGGCCGCGGTCGCCGGCGCGGGTGGCGTACTTCTCGAACACCCGCGGTCGAAAGTCGTCGGGAATGGCCGAGCCGGTGTCGTGTACCTCGAGTCGCGCGCGGGCGCCATGCGTCGAAGCGACGATGCGCACCTTGGCGTCGTCCTCGGAGTTGCGCAGCGCGTTGGCAACCAGGTTGGCGATGACGCGGCGCAGAACCTCGCTGTCGGCATGCACGACGATGCGTCCTGGCGTTGCCGTTTCGAGGACCAGCCGGCGGACGCTCGCCGGGCCGAGTGAAGCGAGCGCCAGGTCGAGGATGGCACGCAGGTCCCGGTCGGCGAGCTGAAGCGGGAGCTTGCCCGACTCCAGGCGATCGGTGTCGAGCATCGCGTCGACCAGGCGAACCAGGCTGCGGGCGCCGTCGAGCGCCTGTGCCACGTAGTCGCGATGGTCCTCGCCGAGCCGGTCGCCGTCGAGATCGAGAAGTTCGAGGTAGCCGCTCACGGCCATGAGAGGCGACCGCATGTCGTGGGCCACCATGTGCACGAGGTCGTGCCGGAAGTGCTCGACCTCGTGCAGTCGCGCGAGGTTCGCGTCGAGCTCGCGCAGGTGCAGCTCGGCCGCCCGGCGCAGGCGCTCGATCTCGAGGTGGGTTGCGACACGCACCCGAACCTCCTCGAGGAAGAACGGCTTGGTCACGTAGTCGACGCCGCCGGCGGCGAAGGCCTTCATCTTGCCTTCGATGTCGCCGAGGCCGGACAGGAAAATGACCGGGGTGGAGGCGAACCGCTCTTGCTCCTTCAGCCGGCGGCAGGTCTCGTAGCCGTCGATGCCCGGCATGTCGATGTCGAGGAGCACCAGGTCGGGAGGACGCAGGTTCGCCGCGGCAATCGCCTCGAGGCCGCCCGCCGCCTCCTCGACCTCGAAGCCCGCTTCCTGCAGCGCGCGGGCGAGCATCTTCCGGTGGGCGGGCTCGTCGTCGACGACGAGCAGGCGGTTACCGGCCGCGGGGGGTTCGTTCACAGGGGCTCCGAAGCGGACTCTTCGCGCTCGCTGCGGTAGTCCGTAGGTCGCAACCCCCAGGATTTCAGGCGCTGGTAGAGCGTGCTGCGCGGAATCCCGAGCCGGTCCGCGGCGCGATCGACCTGGCCGTTCTCGAGCCGCAGGATCTGCTCGACGTAGCGCCGCTCGACCTCATCGAGCGATCCCTGGTAGATCTCTCCCGCGGATCGTGCCTCCGGTCGGGTGCCGGACCGGCGCTCGAGGGTCAGCTGGCCGGCCTCGATCTTCCCGGTGCGGGCGAGGAGCAGCGCCCGTTCGAGAACGTTGTGGAGCTCCCGGATGTTCCCCGGCCAATCGTAGCGGCGCAACTCATCGACGGCGCCTGGGGCGAGCTTGAGGTGCTTTCCGGTCTCGAAGCCGAGACGGTCGAGAATCGACTCGGCAAGCGCGGGAATGTCCTCCGGACGCTGGCGCAGCGGGGGCAGGTGGAGCGTGAGCGTATTGATCCGGTAGTAGAGGTCGGCGCGAAAGCGCTTGTCGGCGACCGCCTCGGCGAGATTCATGTTGCTGGCCGCCACCAGACGGATGTCGACGCGCCGCTCGACGACCTCGCCGAGGCGGCGAAAACGCTTCTCCTCGACGACCTTGAGGATCTTCGGTTGCAGGGTGACTTCCGTATCGCCGATCTCGTCGAGAAAGAACGTTCCGCGGTCGGCGGTCTCGAAGAGGCCGGGCTTGGCGGCGAGCGCGCCGGTGAAGGCGCCTTTGGCGTGGCCGAAGAGCTCGCTGTCCAGGAGCTCGCGCGACAGGCCGGCGCAGTTCAGGTCGACGAAGGCCTGTTTGGCCCGGGGGCTGTTGGCGTGCAGCCATCGCGCCAGGAGGCCTTTTCCCGTTCCGGTCTCGCCCTGCAGCAGCACCGGACTCTCGGCGCCGGCGACGGTCTTCGCCTCGCGCTCGAGGTTGCGAATCAAGGCCGACTCGCCGAGGAAGGGCTCCGGTTCGTAGCGTGCGCGACGCACTTCGCCGGCGCGATCCCGGCGCACGAAGAGCCGCTGCTCGATGAGCCGCCGCACCATCGTGCGCAACGCCGCGAGCTCGATCGGCTTGGTCAGGAACTGCTCGGCACCGGCCTTGATCGAGGCCACCGCGACGTCGATCTCGCGATGCCCCGTCAGCACGAGGACGGGAACATCGGGCGCCCCCTCCTTGAGGTAGGGAAGCAGGTCGAGAGCGGTGCCGTCGGGGAGCTCGTAATCGAGGAGAACGATCTCGGGCCGGAAGTCGACGAAAACAGCTCGCGCGGCGGCCAGGCTCGAGGCGTCCTGGACTTCGCAATGGTCCGCCTCGAGCAGATGCCGCAACTGCGAGCGGATCATCGGATCGTCATCGACGACGAGAATGCGGGAACCTTCCATGCGCCGGCCAGTGTAGCGCAGCCCGGAC
Organism: Thermoanaerobaculia bacterium; assembly: GCA_018057705.1. NCBI lineage: Bacteria > Pseudomonadati > Acidobacteriota > Thermoanaerobaculia > Thermoanaerobaculia bacterium. The sequence continues at coordinate 34,199 of JAGPDF010000014.1, forward strand.
CGCATCCCTCGCCGCGCCCTCGCGGGCGCCGCTCCGGGAACTTTCCCGGGCTTCCCGTCGTATCCTTGGCAGATCGGGCGCCGGAGCACCTCTCATCCGGACGCTTTCTCTTCGAGGATGGTGCAGATCATGAAGCAACGAAGCAACCCGCCGCGACCCGCCGGACGCCCAAGCTCCATCGCGATTCTGACGCTGTTTCTGCTGGTGATCGGCGTGCCGGTTCTGGGCGCCTCCGGGCAGAAGGCCGAGGTGCCGGTAGCCGAGTTCACCCTCGCCAATGGCATGAAGTTCCTGGTCGTCACCCGGCCGGCGCAGGCCACCGTCATGGGCGGCTGGGTGGCGCACGTCGGCTCGGCCAACGAGCGCCCGGGCATCACCGGCGTCGCCCACTTCTTCGAGCACATGATGTTCAAGGGCAGCCGCGTCATCGGGACCCGGGACGCAATGCGCGATCAGGAGATCATCGCGGACCAGGAGAGGCTCCAGGAGCAGATCCGCACCGAGTACTCCCGCCAGCGGGAGCGCTACCGCAAGGGCGAGATCGACGATCCGTTCTCCCCCGCGAACCGGACGCCCGAGCTCGAGAAGCTCGAGGCCGAGTTCCAGAAGCTGGTCGAAGAGCAGCGTGGCCTGATGGTGAAGGACGAGTTCGACAAGATCTACACCGAGGCCGGGGCGTCGGGCATGAATGCGACCACCAACTCGGATTCGACGATCTACTTCATCACCGTGCCGGCCAACAAGATCGAGCTCTGGTTCTGGATGGAGTCCGAACGCCTCCTGCAGCCGGTCTTCCGCGAGTTCTACTCCGAGCGCGACGTCGTCCAGGAGGAGCGCCGGATGCGCGTCGAGTCCACCCCGACCGGGCGCTTCGACGAGCAGCTGAACGCGATGTTCTGGACCGCGCATCCCTACAAGTGGGATGCGATCGGCTGGATGTCCGACCTGAAGACGCTGTCGATGGCCGACGCGCAGGACTTCTTCAGCACCTACTACGCCCCCGGCAACCTCACCGCGGCGCTGGTCGGCAACATCACGGTGGACGAGGCGAAGGCGCTGGCCGAGAAGTACTTCGGCCGGATTCCGCCTTCGGCGAGACCGGTGCCCGACATCGTGACGCTCGAAGAGCGGCAGCTCGCCGAAAAGCGCATGAACGCCGAGTGCGACTGCCAGCCGCAGGTCTCGGTGCAGTTCCACACCGTGCCCTTCGAGCACAAGGACCAGTACGCGCTCGACGTCGTGCAGAGCCTGCTCAACGGCCAGACCGGGCGCCTGCGCAAGAGCCTCGTGCTCGACCGTCAGATCGCGTCGTCGGCCTCCGCCGGGCAGCAGTCCCTGCGCTGGAACGGTTCGTTCTACCTCCAGGCGGAGACCAAGGGGGAGTCGACGCCGGCCATCCTCGAGGCGGCGCTCTCGGCGGAGCTCGCGAGGCTCCAGAACGAGCCGGTGCCTGCCGACGAGCTCGCCAAGGTCAAGAACCAGATCGTCGCCGAGTCGTACCGCAACCTGGAGAGTCCGTTCTATCTCCTGTTGCAGCTGCTCTTCTACGACGGCTGGGGAAACTGGAAGTATCTGAACCAGTGGTCCGAGAAGACGCTCGCGGTGACCGCCGAGGATGTGCAGCGGGTCGCGAAGCAGTACTTCACCACCGAGAACCGCACGGTCGCCTCCTACCAGCGCAAGGCCGGCACCGCGGCCGAGGAGATCCCCGCGGAGCTCGCCGGACTGCCGCCCGAGATGCAGCAGCAGGTGCTCTCGCAGCTCCGCCAGATCCGCCAGATCGAGGATCCGGCGATGCTCGAGCAGCTTCTCGCCGGCGTCGAGCAGCAGGCGGGGCAGGTCCCGCCCGAGGTCAAGCCGGCGCTCGACGCGATCGTCGAAGCGGCGCGGGAACAGCTCGAAAAACTGAAGAGCCGCGCCAGCGCGGGAGGTGGACGATGAGAATCATGCACCCGATCGCAGGGGTCGCAGGCGCGGCCGCACTCACCGTGGCGTTCGCCCTTCCCTTTCCGGCCCTGGCTGAGGCCAGCGGGATTCCGGCGCGTCCCGAGCAGCTCTCCTACAAGCCGTTCGTTTTCGACGCGCCCGACGGCGACAAGTACCGGCACGAGCTGCCGGGAGGCGTCGTGGCCTACGTGGTCGAGGACCACGCCCTGCCGCTGGTCAAGCTCCAGGCCACCTTCCGCACCGGCGCCTTCCGTGAAGGAGCGAACGAGACCGGTTTGGCTGCGATGACCGCCGCGATGATGCGTCAGGGCGGCACCGCGAAGCTCACCCCCGAGGAGTTCGACCAGAAGGCCGACTTCCTCGCCGCGATGGTCTCGAGCTCCGCCGGGCCGACTTCGGCGACGGCGGCGCTCGACGTCATCACGCCGGCCCTGGGCGAGGGACTCGACCTCTTCTTCGACATGCTGCGCAATCCGCGCTTCGACGCCGCGCGGCTCGACGTCCAGAAGAGCACCGCGCTCGAGGAGATGAAGCAGAGAAACGACGACGCCGAGGACATCGCAGGCCGCGAGTGGAGCTTCCTCACCCGCGGCGAGACGCATTACTCGTCGCGCCGCATGACGCAAAGCAGTCTCGAGGCGATCTCGCGCGAGAAGCTGATCGAGTTCCATCGCCGGACCTGGGGGCCGGAGCACCTCGTTCTCGCTGTTTCCGGCGACGTCGACACGGCGAAGATTCTCGGCGAGCTCCGCAAACGGCTTGCCGGCTGGAAGTCCGGAGACCCGAACGCCCCCTGGCCGCCTGCCGGACCGGGGGTCACCCCGCCGTCCGGGCTGTTCCATGTCGAGAAGGATATTCCGCAGGGCAAGGTGACGATCGGCGAGCTCGGCATCCAGTGGAAGAGCTACTCCGATCCGGAGCCCTATGCCCTCATGGTGATGAACGACATCCTCGGCGGCGGCGGCTTCACCGCCCGGCTCATGAAGCGGGTGCGCTCGGACGAAGGGCTGGCCTACGGCGTCTATTCGCAGTTCGGCATCGGTACCTTCTGGCCCGGGCTGTTCGAGATCGGCTTCGCTTCGAAGAACCCCACCGTCGCCCTGGCGACCCGGATCGTGCTCGAGGAGGTGGACAAGATCCGCACCGGAACGGTGTCGGAAGAGGAGCTCAGGGTCTCGAAGAGCTCGTTCATCGACACCTTCCCCCGCACCTTCGAGTCGCCGGCGGCCACCGCCCGGACGTTCGCCAACGACGAGGTGATCGGCCGCCCACACAGCTACTGGACCGACTACCGTCGGCAGATCGAAGCGGTGACGGCCGGCAATGTGCGCGCGGCGGCGGCGAAGCACCTGGATCCCGCGCAGCTCGCCATGCTGGTGGTCGGAAAGTGGAGCGAGATCGAGCCGGGCGACGCCGATGGGCGGGCGAAGATGGCGGAGCTCTTCGACGGCAAGGTGACGCACCTGCCACTGCGCGACCCGCTGACGCTGGTGCCACTCGCCAAGTGAGGCCGTGTCGCTGCCGGCGCCCGCCCGAAGGCGTCCTGCCGCCCGCGTCCTGGCGTTTCTGACGGCGCTGGCCGCAGGTGCGCCGGCTGGGGGCGCGCCCGACCGCCTCGCGGCCTCCTGGTTCTCCGGGGCTTCGGCGGCGTCGGCGGCGTCGGCGGAGGGCCCGGAGGTCACCCAGAACGACCCGCCGCTCGGCCGGGCCGTCGTGCCTCCGGTACCGCTGCTGGCGCGGTCTCCCGATCCACTCCGCCTCGCAGAGGCGCGGGCGATTCTCGCCGGCTCGTCCGCAGCGGGCGGAGTGGCCGGGGGGAGCGCCGGGGGCGTCGGGCGCAGCGTTGGCGATCCCTATCTGGGCGGATATCTCTTTCTGAGCGATCTCGAGGAGCCCGCGCTGGTCGAGCGCGCCGGGCGACTCGTGGAGGCCCTCGAAGCGCTCTACTTCGAACGCTTCGGCCGCCGTCCCGTCGGGGTACCCGGCGAGGCGATCGTGATCTTCTCCGCCGAGGCGGACTACCGGGAGTTTCAGGCCGGAGATTCCCGGCTGGCCGGGCTGGCCGGTTCGACAGGGTTGGCGGCGCGGGGGATCGTGGCGACCTACCGCGGCGGGCGCTCCGATGACGAGCTCCTCGGCACCCTGGTGCACGAGCTCGCTCACCTGCTCAACCGGCGGGCCCTTGGACCGTCTCTGCCTTCCTGGCTGGACGAGGGGATCTGCGACGACCTGGGAGCGAGCCGGATCACCCTCGACGGCCGTCTTCTGCCGGGAACCTGGTCGCGCAACCTCGACCCGCGCCCCGGGGAGGTCCGCATCTCCGGCGGCGAGGCGGCGCTGCGCAACCTCGCCGCCGTTTACGGGCCCGATGGCAGCGCACGGGGGCGTCTCGACCTGGGCGCGATCCTGGCCCTGGAGTGGGAGGAGTTCGTCGCTCCACAGGGAGCCGAGATCCACTATGCCGCAGCGGCGGCCTTCATTCGCATGCTGCTCGCCGCGCCGGCGAGGAGTGCGGTGTTTCGCGGCTGGCTCGCTCAGGTTTCCGAGGGCGGCTCGCCGGCCGCGGAGGCGCTTCGCGCGGCGCTCGACCGGCCCTGGGAGGAGCTCGACCACGACCTTGCGCTCTGGACGCGCGGCGAGCTCGCCCGCCTGCCGCCGCTCGGCCCCTGAACCTCGCCGATCCGAGCGGGCGACGCCTGCGTGGCCTTCGAGGGCCGACCGCCGGGTCAACGGGTGACATTTTTCGGCAGAGACCGAAGGGGACGGCGGTCGCAAGAAGGAGAATTTTTGCCAGTCGCGGAGTGCCGTGGGCAGGCACCGGCTGTGTGCGACGCGCGTCCCGAGCCCCTCGGCCGTGTGGCGCGAAAGGTGCAAGAGTCTCAGGCGCGTGATTCCGCGGTCCTCTCCTCCGTCTTCCCTGGAGCTCTTCGACGTTCTGGGCGACCTGCTGATCGCCGTGCAGGAGCCCGGCCTCTGGCCGGTGGCGCTGTCGCGCATCGCCGGCATCCTGGGCTGCCAGCAGGTGATGATCCTGCGCGGAGACGGTCCGCGCCGGGCCGTCCTCGCCACCAACAGCCTCGATCCGGTGGCGATCCGCCGCCTCGCCGGGCGGCGCAGCGACCTCGATGCCACCTGGCCGGCCTGTCCGCCCGAGTATCGCGAGTTCGCGCTGCCGGGGGAGGGGCGCCTGTCCCTGCTGCTCGATCGCTCGGACCTCGACAGCGAAACGATGCCGATCGTCGAGAAGATCGCTCCCCTCCTCGGCCGCGCCTGGCGCCTCACCGACGCGCTGGCGGCCTCCGAGCGCCAGCAGGCCTGGAGCTCGCGGGTGCTCGAGCCGCTCGCCACCGGCACGCTCATCCTCGGGCGCGACGGCACGGTCCTGCAGACGAACGCCGCCGCGCGTGCCAAGCTCGCGGCGCAGAGTGAGCTCAAGATCGACGCCGGCCGGCTGCGCGGCGCGAGCCAGGCGCTGGATCGCATGCTCGCGGCCTTGCTCGCTGCAGGCAACCCGTTGGACGAACGCCGTGTGGCGACGGAGTCGATCCTGATCTCCCGCGGCGGAGACGGCGCGCTCGAAGCGCTGGTCATCGCTTCGCCGCGTTTCGCCGACTCCATGCCGACGGCGGTCGCGGTGATCCTGCTGTTCGATCCCCATGCCGACGGCGAAGATCCGGCGGTGGCTCTCGCGGCGCGCTACGATCTGTCGTTCGAGCAGACCCAGGTCGTCGGGCACCTGCTGCGCGGGCGGAGCATCCCGGAGGTTGCGACCGAGCTGGGGGTGCCCACGGCGGTGATCTCCTCCTGTCTCGGCGGGATCTACCAGCAGGTCGGCACCACCCGCCAGGTCGAGCTCGTCAAGCTCCTGCTCGCCGGTCCAACCCGGCTGCCTGCGGCCTGAGCTCTTGCGGTTCAGCCCGCGCCGGGCTCCGGCGGGCGCGGCGCGAGCGGCTCGATCTCCCGCCAGCCCGTAGTGCCATCGGCGTAGATCTCGCGCTTCCAGATCGGGGCTTCGGATTTCACCCGCTCGAGCGCCGCACGGATCGCGCCGAGCGCGCCGTCGCGTCGCGGCGACGCCGCGACGATGGCGATCGCTGCCTCGCCGACCGCGAGCTCGCCAAGCCGGTGGCGGAGGACGACGCGGAGGTCCGGCGTCGCCCTCTCGAGCTCGTGCACGATCCGCTGCAGCACGCGCTCGGCCATGGTGGGGTAGGCGCTGTAGTCGATTGCGACCACTTGCCGGCCGTCGTTGTGGTTGCGCACCGTGCCGAGAAAGACCGCCTGCGCGCCACAGGCCGGATCGGCGACCGCGGCGAGGAGCGGCGCGAGGTCGAGCGGCGCGCGGGTGAGGAAGCGTCCTTCAGGCGGTGCCGCAGGCACACCGGGTGACGCGGGGAGCTCGGGAATCGCCGGCATCTCGGGCTGCCTCAGCCACCGGAGACCGGCGGCAGCAGGGCGATCTCGGCGCCGGGGGTGAGCTCGCGGTCGCCCGCGACGATCTCCCCGTCGACGGCGATGGCGAGCCGCGGCAGGAGCGCTGCGAGCCCCGCGTGGCGCGCCAGAAGCGCGCGGCGCAGATCGCCCAAGCGGGCGCCCGGAGGGAGATCGAGAAAGCTCTCGGCGGCGCCCAGAGCGTCGCTGGCCGAGGCGAAGGCGAGGATCCGGAGGCGCATCGAAATCATGGTAGCACCCGGGCCCGGAGGGCGCCGCATCGGATAGATTCCGGAGGCAATTTCGCTACGCCCCAAGGAGGCCTCGTTGACGGTTCTGGAATCGGAGCTCAAGCAGGACGATCTGTTCGCGAGCCGGCGTGCTCACTGGCTCACCGAGCTCGAGAGACTCGCCGCTGACGAGGCGGCGCTGCGCAACGGCGGCGGTCCGAAGGCGCAGGCCCGCCAGCGCGAGCAGAACAAGTACACGGCCCGGGAGCGGGTCGCAGCACTCTGTGATCCGCAGAGCCCCTTCCTCGAGATCGGCCTCTGGGCGGCCTACGGCATGTATGCGGAGTGGGGTGGGGCGCCCGGCGGCGGCGTCGTTGCCGGGGTCGGCCGGATTCACGGTCGCGATGTCCTGGTCGTCGCCGATGACGCCACGGTGAAGGCCGGCGCGAAGTTCCCGCTCGGCATCAAGAAGGTGTTGCGCGCGCAGGAGATCGCGCTCGAGAACCGCCTCCCCGTGATCTACCTCGTCGACTCCGCCGGAGTCTTCCTGCCGATGCAGGACGAGATCTTCCCTGACCGCGAGCACTACGGGCGGATCTTCTACAACAACGCCCGGCTCTCGGCGGCCGGCGTCTTCCAGATGGCGGCGATCGTCGGCTCCTGTGTCGCCGGGGGCGCCTATCTGCCGATCATGAGCGACGAGACCCATATCGTCGAGGGCACCGGCTCGATCTTCCTCGCCGGCTCGCATCTGGTGGCCGCGGCGATCGGCGAACGCATCGAGAACGAGGCCCTGGGCGGCGCTGTCGTGCAGGCCGACATCTCGGGGGTCGTCGACCATCGTCACCCCGACGAGGCCGCCTGCTTCGCGAAGCTCCGTTCGCAGTTCGAACAGTTGGCCAGGGGCGAGCGGGCGCCGTTCGCGCGGCGGGCGCTGCGGGCGCCGCTCCACGACCCGGAGGAGCTCCTCGGCATCCTGCCGGTCGAGCGCACGCGGCCGTACGACGCCCACGAGCTCCTCGCCCGGCTCCTCGACGGCTCGGAGTTCGACGAGTTCAAGGAGACCTACGGCCGGACGCTGGTCTGCGGCACCGGCTGGATCGGCGGGCACGCGGTCGGCATCGTCGCCAACCAGCGTTCGGTGGTGGACCGGCGGACCGGCCTCGAGCCGCGCGACAAGGAGCTCCAGATCGGCGGCGTGATCTACAGCGACTCGGCCGACAAGGGGGCGCGTTTCGTCGAGTTGTGCAACCAGAAGAAGATCCCGCTGCTGTTCCTGCAGGACGTCACCGGGTTCATGGTCGGCTCGCGCTCGGAGCGCGGCGGCATCATCAAGGACGGCGCCAAGATGGTGAACGCGGTGGCGAACTCCGTGGTGCCGAAGATCACGATCTTCGTCGGCAACAGCTACGGCGCCGGCAACTACGCGATGTGCGGCAAGGCCTACGGCGCGCGTTTCCTCTTTGCCTGGCCGTCGGCGTCGATCGCTGTGATGGGCGGCGAACAGGCGTCGAAGACCCTGCTTTCGATCCAGCTCAAAAATCGCGGCGAAGAGGTCTCGGAAGAGGAGAAAAAAGAGCGTCTCGCCGACATCCAGAAGCGCTACGCCGACGCCATGAACCCGCGCTACGCCGCGGCCCGCCTCTGGGTGGACGGCATCATCGATCCCCGCCAGACCCGCGAGGTCGTCGCCCACGCCCTCGAAGCCTGCGCCAACAACCCGGAGGTTCCCGAGTTCAAGACCGGCGTCCTGCAGACCTGAGGGTCGTCGACGTCGGCTGGGCCGGTCTCCGGCCGTGGCGCCCTTGCGAGCTCAAATCCGTTCTCCCATGGGAAGTGTCCCCGCTCCGTCGCCGGTGCGGGGGTCCACGACTGCCGGGGAGAGTGATGAGCGACCCGCTTCCGACCCTTCTCACGCCTGGGCGCCGGCTCGCCGGCGGCGCGCTGTTGCTCCTGCTCGTCGCCCTGGGCGTGTTGCGGTCGGCGGTGGGCACGAAACTCGACAGTCTCACTGCCGACGAACCCTGGCACATCGTCGCCGGCACGGAGTACGCGCGGGCGGGAGAGTTCCAGCTCAACCCCGAGCATCCCCCATTGGTGAAGCTCTGGGTCGGCGCGGCGATGCCGGCCGATTTCCGGATCCAGCCGGCAGCGGCGCTGCGTGAAAAGGCGCAGGAACGCAAGTGGGCCGAAGAGACGCTGTTCAAGGAGAACGATCCACAGAGGGCGCAGACGAGGGCGCGCAGGGCGATGTGGGTCTTGAACGGGCTTCTCCTGTGGCTGCTGGGACTGGTCGTCTGGCGTGCCTGCGGGTGGGCGTGGGCGGCGGGTACGCTCGCCTTCCTGGCGATCGAGCCGACCGTGGGTGCGCATATGCCAGTGGTCATGACCGACCTGCCCCTGGCTCTCACCCTGATGATCGCCCTCGTCACATCGGGTCTGCTCGCAGCGACCTGGAGCTGGGGCTGGGTCGTGGGCGCCGGCGTCGCGATCGGGCTCGCCCTCGCGGCCAAGCACTCGGCGCTGCCGGGCCTCGTCGGTCTCGCCGCAGTCCTGTTCCTCGCCGCCGCGCTCGGCTGGCGCGAGGGGCGTTGGCGCGGCTTACTCGGTCGTTTCGGCAAGCTGAGCGTCGCCGCGGTCCTGGCGCTCGTCGTGCTCTGGTCGCTCTACGGCTTGCGCTTCCATGCCGGGCGGGAAGGCGGCGATGCCTTCAATCGCCCGATGGCCGACAAGATCGCGGAGCTCAAACTCGGTCCCTGGCGCGAAGGCATCGCTTTCGCGGACCGTTGGCACCTCCTGCCACGGGCCTACCTCTGGGGCCTCGCCGACACGGTGCGCACCGGCGTCGAAGGCCGCGGAATCAGCCAGCACTTCATCTGGGGGGAGACGTACTTCGGCAGGGCGCCGTGGTTTGCCTGGCCCGCGATCGTCCTGTCCAAGTTGCCGCTGGCCCTGATGGGGCTCGCGGCGCTCGGGCTGGCGCTGCTCTGGCGCTCGCGCCTGCCGGCAGGCGCGAGTTGGACGCTTCGGATGCTCCTCGGCGTGGGCGCCTGCCATCTCCTGGCGCTCGCGGGTTCGGGGGGCGTGTGGGGTGGCGTACGACATGCCACTCCGTTGCTGACGGCGGCGGCGATCCTCGCCGGCCTCGCCGTCAGCCAGGGCTGGCAGCGACGATCCCGTGTCGCGCTCGCCGGCGTCACCGCGCTCCTCGTCGCAGCGCTCGCGATGACCGTCCGTGAGCCGCGGCTCTGGGAGTACCACAACGAGCTCGTCGGCGGCAGCGAGGGTGCCTATCGCTACTTCGCCAACGAGGGCCTCGACCTGGGTCAGCGCTTCGCCGAGATCCGCGCCTTCCATGACCGCGAGATCGCGCCCAGCGGACTGCCTCTCTTTGCGTCGTACTGGATGATCGAGGAGCAGGTGCGCGGGGCGCGGCTCAACTACCGCCGGCGCGTCGAGAGTCTCGACGACGCCAACGTCGAAGGGCGCTTCGACGGCTACTTCGTCTACACCATGTCCGACACCCTGCCCTGGCCGAGCTGGGACTGGGATCCCGAGGAGGTCTTTCGCGAGCTCGAGCTCGTGGCGCGCTTCGGCTATATCGGTATCTGGAAGGGCGTGCAGGTGCGACCGCAGACCCGCGCCAGCAGCCTTTCCGCGAAAGTCATGGACTACATCTACGAAGAGGGCGGCAGCGATTGGGCGCTCGTGGCCCGGAGGCTGGAAGAGGTCGCCGCGTTGCTGCCGCAGAAAGTCGATACGGGTGTCGAGCTGGGCAACGCCTACCTGCGCCTAGGAGAGGGTGGACGAGCGGTCGCGGCCTATCGCCGGTTGCTCGAGCAGGACAAAGTGCCGCTCGACGCTCTGATTCGCCAACAGGTCGAGACGCAGATCGAGAGCATCGAGACGGCCACCCATCTCGCGGCGGTCGAGCCCATGCGCAATCCGTGGCTGGAGTAGCCCGCGCTGCCGGCTGCCTGCAGGAGCTTGCGCTTCTACGCTTCGGTCGAGGCGAGCTCGAGGTGGAGGAGGGCGCGGGCGGCGCGCCAGTCGCGCTGCACGGTGCGGCGGGAGACATCGGTCGCGTCGGCGATCTCGGCGAAGGTGAGGCCGCCGAAGAAGTGCCATTCGACGGTCTGGGCGAGTCGGGGCGCCTCGCTCTCGAGGCGCGAAAGCGCGTCGTCCAGAGCGAGCAGGTCCTCGACGGGCGCTGATGCCGCCGGCGCCGCTACCTGAATGGCCTCGAAGTCGACATCGGCCTGGCCGCCGCCGCGCTTCGAGGCCTTCCGACCGCGGGCGTCGTCGATCACGATCTGGCGCATGGCGCGCGAGGCGACCGCGAAGAAGTGGGTGCGGTCGTGGTACGGCAGGTCGCCGCGCTTGGCGATGCGCAGGAACGCCTCGTGCACCAGCGAGGTCGCCGACGGCCCGGAGTTGCGCGCTCCTCGCACGTGGCGCCCGGCCAGCGCGCGCAGATCGTCGTAGACGATCTCGAAGAGTTTCCCCGGGGCGGCGCTGTCGCCGCCGCGTGCCGCGGCCAGCAGGCGCGTGACGGCGCCGGCGGCGGGCGCCTCGTCGGACGGGTCGAAAGCGGACATTTCCTTGCACATTGTAGCGCCCGTTCGGAAAGCCGGGCACCCGGGAGAGCGGCGTGGCAGAATCGCGCCTCGCGATGAGAGCGCCCGAGACTCCGGTCGAACGCCGCGCCCGCCTCTTCACCGAGCTCTGCGAGCTGGGCGAGCCGGAGCGGCGCGCGGCGCTCGCGCGTCTCGCCTCCGAGGACCCCGCGCTCGCCGCCGACGTCGAGCGCATGCTGGCGCTGGATCGCGAGTCGCAGGGACCGATCGAAGGGTTGCGCGGCGAGGTGGCGGAGGCGGCCGGCAGGCAGCTCCTCGCCAGCGAGATCGCCGAGCCCCCGCCGCCCGAACGGCTCGGCGCCTGGCGGCTGGGCGAGAAGCTGGGCGCGGGAGGGATGGGCGAGGTCTGGGCCGCCGAGCGTGTCGAGGGCGGTTTCACCCAGCGCGCGGCGGTGAAGCTGGTGCGCTCCGGCATGGCGAGCCGCGAGGTCGTCGCGCGCTTCGCCGTCGAGCGCCAGCTCCTCGCCCGCCTCGAGCACCCCGCCATCGCTCGCCTCCTCGACGGCGGCATCGCGCCCGACGGTCGCCCCTGGTTCGCGATGGAGCGCGTCGACGGGCGGTCGGTGACGCGCTTCGCCGAGGATCGTGGCCTCGACGTCGACGCCCGACTGCGCCTGTTCCTCGCGATCTGCGAGGCCGTCGACTTCGCGCACCGCTCGCTGGTCGTCCATCGCGATCTCAAGCCGTCGAACATCCTGGTGACCGGGGAAGGGAAACCGAAACTGCTCGATTTCGGTCTCGCCAAGCTACTCGAGCCAGCGCTCGAAGACGGCGCGGATGGCGGCGCCACGCGCACCGAGCTGCGCGCGCTGACCCCTGCCTACGCCGCGCCCGAGCAGATTCTCGGCGAACCGGTCACCACGACGACCGACGTGTATTCTCTGGGAGTCATCCTCTTCGAGCTGCTGACCGGCGTTCTGCCCCACCGCCGGCGGTCGAGCAGCTCGGCCAGCACGCTCGCAGCCGATGTGGCGCACGAAACGATCGAGCGCCCGTCGCTGCGCCTGCGCCGGCTCGCCTCGGGGAGGCCGGGCGAGACTCGCCTGCGCCAACGGCTCGAGGGCGATCTCGACACCGTCGTTCTCAAGGCGCTTTCGCGCGAGCCTGAGCGGCGCTACGTCTCGGTGGCGGCCCTGTCGGCGGATCTCCTCGCGCATCTCGCCGGTCGGCCGATCGCCGCCCGCCCGGATACGGCCGGCTACCGCCTTTCGAAGTTCGTCCGCCGGCATCGACTTGCCGTCGCGGCAGCAGGACTCGTGGTGGCGTCCCTCGTCGGCGGCCTGACGGTTTCGCTCGTCCAGACGAAGCGGGCGAACGCCGCGGCGGCGAAGGCCGAGCTCGAAGCCCGGCGCGCCGGGCGCGTCAAGGACTTCCTCATCTCGGTCTTCGAACAGGCGGATCCGAACCAGTCGAGGGGAGCCGAGATGCCCGCCCGCCAGATCCTCACCGAAGGAGTGGAGCGGCTGACGACTGACCTGCGCGACGAGCCCGAGGTTCGCGCCGAGCTCTACGATGCGGTGGCGCACATCCAGGGAGGCCTGGGACTGCTCGACGAGGGGCTGGCGAGTGCGGAGCTCGCCGCAGCGGAGCGTGCGCGGCTCTTCGGCCCGCGCTCGCGCGAGCATGCGCTGAGCCTGGTGACGATGGGAAGAGCGCTGCTCGCCCTGGGGCGCGTCGAGGAGGCAGGCAAGCGCTTCGAGGAGGCGGTAGCGCATTTCGAGAGCGCGGGCGAAGCGCGCTCCATCGATTGCGCCGCCGCCCTTTCGGGCCGCGCCGAGGTGCACATGTTGACGGAGAACCTCCCGGGTGCAATCGCCGACGAGCGCCTCGCTTTCGAGATCACAGCTGCGACGCTGGGCGAGACCGATCCCGAGACCCTCGAGCATCTCTCCAACATCGCCGTGCTGCAGACCGAGTCCGGAACCTTTGCCGAAGCGGTGAGGACCTTTCGGGAGATCCTCGCCGTACTCGAGCCCGCCGAAGGCGCCGATTCTCCGAAAGTCCTGAACGTCGTGCTCAATCTCGCCACGGCGCTCGACTCGGCGGGCGAGACCACGGAGGCGCTGCCCTACTTCGAGCGCGTGGTCGATGGGCGTCGGCGGATCTACGGCACGCGGCATCCGGCGCTCGGCGAGGCCCTGGTCATCACGAGCTTGCGCCTTTCGCGCGCCGGACGCAGCGACCAGGCGCTCGCCGCGCTCGCCGAGGCGCGGGCCATCTACCAGCCGCTCGACCATCCGGAGCTCGGATCGGTCGACAACTACACCGGTCTCGCGCTCACCGACCTGGGCCGTTTCGTCGAGGCCGAGCGCGCCTTCGAGCACGCTGCGGCGCGCTTCGCGAAGAACCTGGGCGCCGACAGCATCCTGGCTGTGAATGCGCTGGCGAACGAGGCCTTCACGGTGAGCGAGCAGGGGCGCATCGTGGAGGCGCAGGCAATGTTCGAGCGCGCCATTGCCGCTACGCGCACGCTGGGAGAGTTCGACAACCCGCGCCTCCTGCGAAGCCGCCTCTCCTGGGGCGCGAACCTGCGCAAGCTCGGCCGCTTCACCGCTGCGCGCACGGTGCTCGAAGAGGCCTGGGAGCTCGCCCGCGCCAAGCTCGACGCCGGTCACCTGCGCATCGCCGAAGCGGAGGTCGAGCTCGCGCGCCTCGAGCTCGCCGAAGGTGGCTCCGGCGCCGCCGGCCGCGCTCGTGAGCGGCTCGCCGCCGCCGAAGCGATCGCTGCGAAGAAGGCCCCCAGCCCCGTCTTCGCCCGCAATCTCGCCGCTGCGCGGGCCGAGCTCGCGGCCCGAGCGGGGACCGGATGAAGCTTCCCGGAGGAAGACAAACACGATGACGGTCGAGGCGCCTGCAGCTCCGATTCTTCTGCATCCGATTGGCGTCGTGCATTCGCCCTACCGGACGAAGGACGATGTGCCCAAGGGGCTTGGCGCGAAGCACGCGGCTCCCGGCGCGATCGAGATCTTCCCCGAGTTCGCCGCCGGGCTCGCCGACATCGAGGGTTTCTCCCACCTCTACGTGCTGTGGATCTTCGACCGCGCCGGCGACTACGAGCTCCTGGGCACCAACCCGACCGACGGCCGCGAGCACGGCGTCTTCGCCACACGCTCGCCGCGGCGGCCGAATCCGCTGGCGCTGTCCGTGCTGGAGCTCCTGGGCCGCGACGGAGCGACGCTATCGGTGCGCGGCGTCGACATGCTCGACGGTTCGCCGGTCGTCGATCTCAAGCCCTACCTCTCGAGCATCCCGCCGGAGAAGCTCCGCCGCGGCTGGCTCGACGCCGCTGAGGCGGCCGCGAAGACTCCAGACTAGAGCGTGCTCGCCGACCAGAGCAGGGTGTGCCCAGCCTCGAAGCCGTCGGCGAAGATGTAGGAGTTCTGGATCCGCAGGAGCGCCATATCGCGCTCGTCGTTGCCATCGACGGCAAAGCCGGCCCCGACCGGCTTGCCCCCCGAAAGCGTCAACGCCAGGGCGTGATCGTCGCCGTTCGTCGCGCGGTCGAATTCGTAGCGCGCGACACCGTTGCCGTCGAAGGAGGCGTCGGGAAGTCCCTCCCCATCGAGCCGGGCGAGGAAGAAGCCGCCCGCCTGCGCGCCCGTGGCGTTCATCTTGCCGGCGACGATGAGCTTGCCGTCGCCCTGCAGGAGGGCGTCCTCGAGCTCGATCCCCTCCTCGAGAATGAAGCTCGCGATGCCCTCCACGCCGTAGCTTCCGTCCTCGGTGCCGAAGGTCGAAATTCGCATGACGTAGGCGAGCTCGAGGGTGGAGAAGGTGCCGGAGAAGACGACATGGATCTTGCGCGTCGCCGGGTCGATCGCGAGCGCCGTGATGTCGTAGAGGCCCAACTCGGTGACGAGATCGACGAAGCCGTCGCCGCCGAAGGCGCTGTCCAGACCGCCCATCGCATTGAGCCGCGCCAGCCGGACGTTGTCATCGGCGTTGAAGGCGATCACGATCCTGCCCTGACTGTCCGGCGCGAACGCAGTCAGCGAGTCGTTGGTGGTGCCACCGTCGCTCACGACCGCCCAGCCGTCGAACGACCAGCTCGCATCCGGTGAGCCGTTCTCGAGGAGCCGGAGCACGAAGGGGTTGTAGTGCGTCGTGTTCGATGGGCAGCGCAGGCAGTGTCCGGCGAGCAGGAGCCTGCCGTCGAGCTGGCGCTCGGCGGCGACGAACTGGAGCTGCGGATCGGTCCAGGGGGTGCCGAGGTAGAGATGGCCGACGTCGCCGAACGCCGGATCGCCGTCGCCGCTGGGCAGCAGGCGCACGACTGCCGGTACCTGCGTCGCACCGTCGTAGGTCGAGCCGATGGCGAAGATCGACCCGTCCGGGTCGGCGAAGACGCCGTAGAGAACATCTCCTCCTCCTTCCACCAGATCGAAAGCGATCCGTTTGCGGCCGCTTTCGCCCCACGATGTATCGAGAATGCCGGTCCGGGTGAGTTTGGCCAGCACCCAATCGAACGTGAACGGCGCAGCCGGGGGGGTCCAGATCATCGTCCCGCCGACCACGAGCGAGCCGTCCGCGAGCGCCGCGACGGCGCTCGCTTCGGCCTGGGTCGTCCCCGACTCCTGCCAAAGCACCGTCGCCCTGCCGTCGGCGGAGAAGGTCGGGTCGAGGTCGCCGTCGGCGGCGAGAAGCGGCGCTGCAAGCAGGCAGGCGCAGACGGCGGGAAGCCCGAGCGGTCTCATGACCCTAAGAACGGCAAGCACCGCCGAAAGTCGACAGGCGGTCGGCGGCTACGGCGCGTCGGGCCAGGCGGCGGTCGTGCCCTCCTCGAAGCCGTCGCCGAAGATCCGGCTGTCGACGGTGAACAGGTGCCAGCGCTCATCGATGAGCTCGTCGGAGAAGTAGATCGTGCCGGCGCTGTCGGGGAAAACCGCGAAGGAGAAGATCCGCCCCCCGGCGACCGGGTCGCCGTTCAGCTGCGCATCCTGGATATAGCGCGGCGACAGGCGCTGCTCGCCCAGGCCGCGCGAGTCGCCCGGAGCGCTTTCGTCGAAGATGTAGGCGACGCGCGCGCCGTCGGGATGGAGGCGCCAGGAAGAACCCACGGCACGGATCGGGCCCGGAACCGAGCTGTCGTTGGTGATCTGATCCTGGAATGCCGAACCGTCGGCGGGAACCGAGTAGAGGTCGAACCGCTCGTCCTCGGCGAAGTCGGCGCGGAAGACGACGGTGGCGGAGTCGGGCGTGAACTCGAGACTGGTCACGTCGCGGTTCAGGGGGAGGATGCCGCTCACCAGCGAAGTTGCGGAGCCTGATGGGCCGGAGATCGGTACCGACCAGGCGCGAAAGGTCTCGTCCGTAGTCTGGTCGGCGACGTAAGCGACGCGCGACGAGTCGGGCGAGATTGTGTAGCGTGAGGTAACGTCGCCACTTCCGACGAGCAACGGGTTCAGGCGGACGAGCTCGGCCAGCGGCCCGGCGAGCGGGACGCTCCAGAGGTCGAACTGGTCGTCGACCGACTTGTCGGCGCGGAAGACGAAGAACTCGCCGTCGGAAGAGAACGCCGCCGACGCGATCGCGCCGCCGGCGACGAAGCTCCCGGCGAGCGAGACAGCGGCGGCCGCCGGTCCGGCGAGCGGCACGCTCCAGGCCTGGTTGATGCGGTTCCCCGAAGGCGTGTCGCAGCTGAGGAGATAGAAGAAGCGGCTGGATCCGGACGGTACCGCGCCGCCGGTGGCGAAACAGCTGGTCGAGCTCTCGTCGAAGAGAAAGAGTCCCGATCCGATCGGTCCGTCGATGGGTGCGCTCCAGATGCGCGAGGTCTGGCCGGCGATGTCGCCGAGGACGAGGAAGGCGCGCGCGCCTTCCGGGCTGATCGCCGTGCCGACGAAGCTCTCGCCCGGAGTGAGACCCGGGTCCAGGCGCACGCTCGCGGCGGCAGGTCCGGCGAGCGGCACGCTCCAGAAGCCGTATTCCTCGACGCCTTCCGCGGCGTAGACGAGACGTTCTCCGGACGCCGGCACGGACCAGTGCTCGACGCCTTGGCCCTGGACGGCGACGTTGAGCTTGACCGCACTTGCCGGAGTTCCCGGGATCGGAGCGCTCCAGAGCTCGTTCCGGCCGTCGGTCTCGAGGTCGCCGAGGTAGAAGACGCGGCGCCCGTCGCCGCTCAGCAGCAGCTCCGCGATCGATCCCGGCGCCCCGTAGGCCGAAAGGCGATGGAGGGCCGCTCCGTTCCGGCGCATGGCATAGACCGCCTCGGCGCCGGCGTTCTCGACGTCGCCCACGAAGACCACCCATTCGCCGCGTGGATCGATCTTCCAGAGGGAGCGCACCGAAGAGCCCACTTCGCCGGGCGGCGAGAGCTGCCGCCAGGCGTAGTCCGGCGGCAGGGAGAGTTGGGCGCGGGCGGCTCCGACAGTGAGGAGAAGCAGCATCGCGAGCGCCAGAGGCGCACCTGCAGCGCAAGGCTTCGATCCCGGGGAGTAGGGGGTGCTCATGCCCAAGAGAACGCAAAGGCGCGGCGAGGGGTGACAGCCGACAGCGGTTGTGTCAGGGAAGATCGGGCCAGGCGGCGGTTGAACCCTCTTCGAAACCGTCGCCGAAACGGCGCAGGTCGGCGGTGAACAGCTCGAACTTCTCGTCCACGATCTCGTCGGCGCGGTAGACGAGTCCGGCGCCGTCCGGGAAGAGCTCGAAGAAGGTCACTTTGCCGCCGGCGACCGGGACACCGTTCAGGCGTGCATCCGCAATGTACGGTCCGACGAGGCGCTGCTCGCCGATGCCGCGCTCGTCGAGCGCTGCAAACTCGTCGAACTGGTAGAGCACGCGCTCGCCGTCGGGGTGAACGTACCAACGGAAGGCGACCGAACGTTCCGGCGCCGGGTTCGAGCCGCGATTGGTGATGCGCGACTGCGCGGCCGATCCGTCGGCGGGGGCCCAGTAGAGGTCGAAGCGTTGGTCGACGGCCAAGTCCATGCGAAAGACGACGCGCGCGCTGTCGGGCGTGAAGGCGAGGTCGAGGGCGTCGCCGCCGGTCATGAGGATGCCCTGGTAGAGCGTCACCGCCTCGGTGGACGGGCCTGCGATCGGCACGGAGTAGGGGAAGAAGCGTTCGTCGGAGATCTGGTCGGCGATGTAGGCGACCCGCGTCGAATCGGGCGAGATCCTGAAGCTGTTCTTGACGTCGCCGTTCGTGACCAGCGACGGATGGAGCTGCACGAGCGCCGCCGCCGGACCCAGGATCGGTACGCTCCACAGATCGATGCGCTCATCCACGAGCCGATCGGCGCTGAACACCACCCGCTGGCTGTCAGGAGAGATCGCCAGTCCCTGAACCGTTCCGCCGGTGGTGAAGCTGCCGGCGAGCGACACCGCGGCGGTGGCGGGACCGGTCGCCGGCACGCTCCAGAGCTGGGTGAACACCGATCCGGGCGGGCAGAATCCGGCATAGAGAAGGCGGGTCGAATCGGGAGTGAGATCGGCGGCGAATGCCGTGCAGCCGCCGGGTGTCTCGTCGGCGAGCAGGATGGCCGCGGTCGCCGGGCCCGCGACAGGTACCGTGAAGGCCCGGGCGGTAGTCGCGACCTGGTCGAGGAACTGGATGAGGAGGTGCTCACCGTCCGGCCTGAGGAAGGCGTTCAGGATCGTCTCGTCTCCTGCCGCGGGCGGATCGAGCCGCACGCCGAGCGGGCTGGGACCGGCGACGACCAGAACCACGGCGCCACCGACGGTGCGGAAGATTCGCATGACTTCCCCCTCACCCTTCTACCGGCTTTTCCGGACTCCGGGGGACAGGCGAAGCCGTGCACGAAGCTCGACCTTCCCTACCGCGCACCTTTGTACAGCAGGTATTCGATCAGGGCGGCGTTCTCTCTGCGACGGGCGGCTTCGAGGACGCTCACCTCGCCGAAGCGGTTGCCGCCCGGTTGCGACCAGCCGTTGACGTCGGCGCCTGCTTCGATGAGGAGGCGCGCCATCGGCTCGTCGTCTTCTGCGATGGCGTAGACCAGGGCGTTGGTCACCCCCTGGCTCCGCAGGTCGAGTCCGGCGTCGATCAGCACCTTCAAAGCTTCGACGCTGCGCTGTCGAGCGACATGCTCGGCCGTTGTGGGGGCGTAGCAGGGGGTGCGCCGGCAGTTGAGGGAGAAGGTCTGATGCAGGAAGGCGGGGCGGTCCGGCGCGGCGGCGACGAGCAGCCGGAGGATCTCGACCGACTCCGGCGACGAGGCGCTGACGTGCACGATCGCCAGCTTCCCAGGCGGCAGGAGCTCGGACCAGGAGCTTCCGAGAGAGACCCCAGCCGCCAGCAGCCGCTCGACCGCTGCGGCATCGTGGGCCTTGATGGATCTCTGCAACTCCGTCTCGAAGAGGGCGCCACAGGCGGGGAGCGTCGCCGCCGAAAACGCCAGGAGGAGAGCGCGCAGAGAGGCCGGTCTCATACCCTGGAAGAACGCTAAGCGGCGCTGCGGAGCGCCAGAGGAGCACTGCGGCACGAAGCTCCGATCCCGGGAACGGGGCGCACTCTGCCCCCGAGAGCACCCGGGGGCGATGAGAGGCGACAGCCCTGACTGGCGAGGCGTGCGGGAGCCGGGCGCGGGCTGACATATTCTGCGGCGCGATGAGAAACGGCCTGAGAGAGCTCCGAGCTGCACCCGCATTGGTCGTCCTGATCCTCCTCGCCGGCTGCGGTGGCAAACCGATCCGGAATCTGGGCTGCGAAGGCCCCCCTGCGGTCGAAGAGGGCCTGCGAGCCGCAGAGGGGCTGCGGGATCGGTGCTTTCTGGACGAGGCCTGCTGGGAGAGGGGGCTCGCCGAGGCGCGAGCCCTGCGGGATCGCTTCCCGGAGGAGCTCGCCGCGCACCGCGCCTATGTGCTCTCGCGCTTTCGCGGGCCGCGCGGTGAATACGGAGTCTCGGGGCAGGCGGTGGCGGAAGAGTATCGGCATCGCCTCGAGCGCCAGCCCGACGACGCCGGCCTGCTCTATCTGAACGCCCTGCTGACCGAGAATCGGATCGAGCGCCGCGACCTCCTCCGGCAGTCGATCGCGCGCGCGGACGCGTTTCCCTGGTCGCGCTACGCCCTGGCGCTCGAGTACGGGTGGAATCCGGACGTGGAGGATAGAGCGGTGGCGCGGGCGGAGGGCGCCCGATTCGTTGCCGCCTGTTCGGATCGGCTCGGGGAGATCCAGCGCCTGGCGGGCGCGCTCGACGACGCCGCGCTCTTCGACCGCTACCGCGATCGCTTCGTCGAGGGCTTCGAGCCGGTTCGCGAGCGCTTCTCCGAGCTCGCAACGCTCTGGCACCAGATGTTCCAGTTCGCGAAGCCCGACCGGCACCCGGAGATCCGCGCCGAGGTCGCGGCGGCGGTGGCGAGGACGGCGGCGCTCGAGCGCGGCACGGATCGCGCCTGGCTGCGCGCCCTCGAGGTCGGCTACCGCATGACGGGGGATAGCGCCGGCAGTTCTCGCGTCGAGGAGCTCGTCCTGGCTGCCTTCCCCTGCGAGACGCAAGCGATGTCGATCCACGAACGGCGCTTCCGTATGTCGCGTCCGAAGCCGAAGCGCGACGAGGCGGCCTTCGACGATTGGCGCCGGGCACAGATCGCTTCGATCGACGCGCTGCTCGCATCCTGTCCCGCGAGCGGGTTGCTCCGGATGCGGGAAATGAGCGCGCTCGCGGAGCTCGACGTGCTGCCGGCGGCGCGGTTCATCGAGGCCGGAAGAGTCCTCGCCGCGGCGCGGGACATCTATGCCCCACCGTCGAATCCGGCGGCGGTCGCGAAGCGCTTTCTCGAACAGAAAGTGGGCCTCGAGGAGGTTGCCGCGCTCGTCGAGCAGGATCGCGAAGAGATGGAGCTCACGCACGCGCGTGCCCTCCTGTTCGTCCTCGACGACGAGGACCGGCAGCGTGTCCGGGTCGAACGGCTCCTGCGGAGTGCGAGCCATCTGGCTCTGCAAAGCGAGCTCGCGCTCCGCGAGCTCCGGATCGAGGAGGCCGGGCGGCTGCTGGGGGAGAGCCACGCCCAGATCGCGGCCGTCGCCGGTGCCGGCGAGGTACGCGACGACGTGCAGAGGCAGAACGTGGCCGCGGTGCGCGCCGATGCCTGGCGGCTCTCCGCGGAGCTCGCGGAGGCGAATGAGGATTCCGCCGCCGCGCTCGCCGCGTACGGACAGGCGATTGCCAGCGCGCCGCCCAGCGAAGCTCTCAGGAAGGCGGCCGCGGCGGCCTATCTGCGGTTCTACGGCAACGAGCTCGAGTTCCCGGCCTGGATCGCCGGCGCGGAACGGGCCCGCGAGGCGGCGCTCGCGGCCGCTGCCGCGCAGGCGACGGGCGCGGTGCAGGCGAGCGGTGGCCTGCCGGACTTTCGCTGGACCGATCTCTCCGGCCGCGAGTGGACGCCTTCCGACCTCGCGGGCAAAGCTGTCCTGTTGAACTTCTGGGCGACCTGGTGCGGCCCGTGCGTCGCCGAGATGCCCTACCTGACGAAGCTCGCGCGGCGCTTCCGCGACGATCCGCGTATCCTGATCCTCGGCGTGAGCGTCGACGAGAGCCCGGGGCCCGTGCAGCCGTTCGTCGAAAGGCTCGGCTGCGACTACCCGATTCTCCTGGGCGGCGCCGCGGTCTGGACGCAGTGGCGGCTCGCCGCCATCCCCAAGAACCTGATCCTCGACCCGTCGGGGAGCATCGTCACGAGCGAGGTCGCCTTCAGCGCGGACGGCGACCGCTGGATGGAGACGATGGCCGCGCGCCTCCTCGAGGCGGCGGGTCCGGCGCCGACGAACCGCTAGCGCGACGGGAGGTGGGGCGGGTCTCGCGCCGCGGGCGAAGGTGAAGCGCGCTCCGTCCGTGACCGCGGCGCTCCCCGGGCGACTCGGGCGGCGGGAGTCTTCTAGCCGACGAGGCCGCCGTCGACCGGGACCGCCGCGCCGGTGACGAAGGCGGCGTCGTCGGAGGCGAGGAAGAGGCAGACGCGAGCGACGTCGTCGGCCGTCCCCAGGCGGCGGAGCGCCGTCCGCGCGACGATCGCCTTCCGGAACTCGACCGCGGCGGCGCTGTTCATCGCCGTGTCGATGTAGCCCGGAACGACGGCGTTGACGGTGATGCCGGCCGGCCCCAACTCGCGCGCCCAGACCCGGGTGAGACCGAGGAGCCCGGCCTTGGCGGCGGCGTAGGCGGTCTGGCCGGGGAAGCCGGCGACGGCGAGGATCGAGGAGAAGTTGACGATCCGTCCGCCGCCGCGCCGGCGCAGGAGGGGCAGGAGGGACTGGGTGCAGTGCAGCGCGCCGGAGAGATTGACGTCGAGCACGCGGCGCCACTCCTCGGCTGTCACGTCCCCGACCGCCGGCGAACGGGCGAGATTGATCCCCGCGTTGTTGATCAGGATGTCGACGCCCGGCAGTCGCTCTCCGAGCGCCGCCGCTGCTGCCGCGACGGCGAGCGCGTCGGCGACATCGACACGTTCGATGCAATTTGCGCCATCGGCCGGATTCTCCGCCGATCCGGCATCGAGGTCCCAGACGACGACCTCGGCCCCTTCGGCGCGAAAGCGTTCGACCGTCGCGCGACCGATACCGCGCGCGCCGCCGGTGACGACGGCGATCTTGCCGGCGAGCCGTCCGTCACTCATCCGTTCGCTCCCGGAGGAGTCGCCTGAGCCGGTCGCTTCGCCGGAAGCAGGTCGAGCTCGGCGAGGTCGGCTCCTGGCGGCAGCTCGAGCGCGAAACGGACCGTCGCCGCCACTTCCTCGGCCTCGAGCATCGCTTCGCGCCCCGAGAGCGCGACGCCGGAGGCGGCGAAGAAGCCGGTGGCGGTGAGATCGGGGCAGACCAGAACGACGCGCACGCCGCTCTCGCGCATCTCCTGGCGCAGGCATTCTGTGAAGCCGCGCAGGGCGAACTTCGACGCGACGTAGGGCGTCCCCTGTGCCCAGCCGCGTTTCGAGGAGACCGAGCCGATGTTGACGATGGCACCGTGCCCCTGGCCGGCGAGGATCGGCACGACGTGCTTCGCCATGAGGATCGCGCCGCGCACGTTGACCGCCCACACCCGGTCGAGGAGCGCCGCGTCGAGCTTGTGTACCAGCCCGAAACCGCCGATGCCGGCGGCGTTGACCAGAATGTCGAGCCGGCCGAAGGCGCCGATGGCGCGAGCGACGAGCCGCTCGATCGCCCTTTCGTCGGCGACATCGGTGGGCACCGCGATGGCGCTGCCCGGGCGATCCGCGAGCTCCGCTGTCGCGGCCTCGAGCTCCGCGGGGCGCCGGGCCGCGAGCACGACGTGCGCTCCGGCGCCGACGAGCTCGCGGGCGACCGCCCGTCCGATCCCGGAGCTCGCGCCGGTGACGATCGCGACCTGGCCCGCGAGGGAAGCGGTTCGCATTCGGCGCAGTCTATGCGAGGGAACCTCTCCGGGTATGCATAAGATGACCATCGTTGTTCGAGGAGGTCGATCCAGATGAGGATTCGGGAAAGTCGTAACCGTCTCGCGTGGGTGGGGTGTGCGTTCCTCGTCGTGGCGTCAGCCTGGCAAGCCGCAAACGTGCCGCCCGCTTTCGCTGAGCCGCCTCGCCCGTCGACCTTCTCGATCGTCGCCGCCGATCCGGCGACAGGCGAGGTCGGCGTTGCCGTGGCGAGCCGGTTCTTCGCCGTCGGTTCGGTGGTGCCGTACGCGCGCGCCGGCGTCGGCGCCGTGGCGACCCAGGCCTCGGCCAACACCGCCTATGGCCCGGGAGCGCTCGAGCTCCTGGCGCGCGGCGCTTCGCCTTCCGAGGCGCTCGCCATCCTCACCCGCGCCGATTCCGGCCAGGGTCAGCGCCAGGCCGGCGTCGTCGCCGCCGACGGCAGCGCGGCGACGTTCACCGGCCCGGGCTGCAACGCCTGGGCCGGCGGACGCAGCGGTCCGGGTTACGCCGTGCAGGGCAACATCCTCACCGGCGAACCGGTCGTGGCCGCGATGGAGCAGGCTTTCCTCGCGAGCGCCGGGAAGCCGCTCGCCGAGCGCCTGTACGCCGCGCTCGCGGCCGGCGACGCCGCGGGCGGCGACAGCCGCGGCAAGCAGTCGGCGGTGCTCCTCGTCTCGCGCGCCGGCGGCGGCTACGGCGCATTCGACGACCGGGCGATCGACATCCGGGTGGACGACCACAAGGAGCCGATCGTCGAGCTCGGCCGGCTGGTCGGCCTCGCCCTGGTCAACGATCTCTGGAACCGCGGTTGGGCGGCGTTCCGCAATGGCCAGCGCGGCGAGGATCTGAAATGGCAGGAGATGACCCTCGCCCGGGCCGAGGCGACCCGGGCCGAGATCCTCCCCGAGGTCCTCTACGACACCGCCGTCATCCGCCTCGCGAACGGCGACCTGCCGGGCGCCCTCGCCGCCCTCGCCCGCGCCCTCTCCCTGAACCCCAAACTCGCCCAGCAGGCCGCGGCCGACACCGATCTCGCCGGGTTGCGGGAAGCGAAGCCGTAGATTCCTCGTCCGAATCCCATTCGGCGCGCGGGAAGCACACCGGCGCTCGCCCGCGCGAAGGGAGGTTGCCCCGCCAAAAGGGAGGTTGACCCGCCCGAAGGGCGGTTGAAAAACCCGCAAGGGCCGGCCACGATGCGAAGCACCATGACCCCGACCTGTCTCGCCTGTGGCCGCAGCGACCAAGAAACTCCGCTCGTGCGACTCCTCCATCGCGGCGTCGAGCGCTACATTTGCCCGCAACACCTGCCGATCCTGATCCACAACCCGGCCGAGCTCGTGGGCAAGCTCGAAGGGGCCGAACAGTTGCGACCCGCCGATCATCACGACTGACGGCAAGGGCGCGGTGGTGGCGGTCGACTCGACTCGCCCGCCTCCTGCGGCATCTCGGAGTCGCGCCGGAAAGAGCTCCGACCTCCGTTGGGCCTCGTCGTCGCCTCCGGCGCAGGCTCGACCCGGAGTTGGTCGAAGGCACGGTAGCGGGCCGTGCGTGCGACAATCTCTCCCGGAGGCAAGACCGTGAGCCCCAAGATCGCTATCGACCAGCCTCGGA
The DNA here is from genome assembly GCA_018057705.1 of Thermoanaerobaculia bacterium. Classification (NCBI taxonomy): domain Bacteria; kingdom Pseudomonadati; phylum Acidobacteriota; class Thermoanaerobaculia; species Thermoanaerobaculia bacterium. The sequence continues at coordinate 59,409 of JAGPDF010000014.1, forward strand.
TCGCCGCCTTTTGCCGCGAGTGGAGAATCGCCAAGCTCGAGCTTTTCGGCTCGGTGCTGCGGGACGACTTCGGGCCCGAAAGCGATGTCGATGTCCTGGTCAGCTTCGAGCGTGGATCGACATGGTCCTACCTGGATCTCGTCCGCATGGAAAACGAGCTGTCGGAGAAGCTGGGTCGCCGGGTGGACCTCGTAGAACGCGCGGCAGTCGAAGCGAGCGACAACTACATTCGACGCAGAGAGATCCTGCGATCTGCGGAGGCGCTCTATGCGGCGGGATGAATCCTACCTGCTCGACATGCTCCTGCGATCGCGGGATGCGCTTCGGTTTGCGAAGGAAGCCGAGCCGCTCGGGCTCGGTGAGAACACCATGGCGCAGTTCGCTGTGCTGCACGCGCTTCAGATTGTCGGCGAGGCAGCTGGAGGCGTCTCCGAAGAGGCCCGGAGTGCCAACCCCGGTATTCCCTGGGTGGAGATCGTCGGCATGCGCCATCGCATCGTCCACGACTACGGTCGGGTCAACATGGAAGTCGTGCGACAGGTCCTCGAACGCGATCTTCCGGCCCTGATCCTGCAGCTCGAGGACCTCGTCCCGCCGGACGACGAAGCCTAGTGCCAGCTGAGCTCGAAGGCGTCATCCGCTGCGCCTGGGCGGGGAGTGATCCGCTCTATCAGGCGTACCACGACACCGAGTGGGGCGTCCCCTCGTTCGACGAGCGCCACCTCTTCGAGATGCTGAACCTCGAGGGGGCACAGGCGGGGCTGTCCTGGATCACGATCCTGAAGAAGCGTGAGAACTACCGCGCGGCGTTCGATGGCTTCGATCCGGAGAGAGTGGCGCGCTACGACGAGGCGAAGGTCGCCTCCCTGCTCGCGGATGCCGGCATCGTGCGCAACCGGTTGAAGGTCGCGGCGACGATCGGCAACGCCAAGGCTTATCTGGCGTTGCGCGAGAGCGGCCGGACCCTCGCCGACGTCGTCTGGAAGCCCTACGGCGGCAAGCCGCGGCAGAACCGGATTGCGTCGATGGGCAAGGTGCCGGTGAAGACGGCGGAGTCCGACCGGTTGTCGAAGGAGCTCGCGAAACTGGGCTTCAAGTTCGTCGGCTCGACGATCGTCTACGCCTACCTACAGGCGGTCGGCTGCGTGAACGACCATCTGATGACCTGCTTCCGGCACGACGAGGTCGCCCGTCTCGCCTTGCGGCCGGCGCGCTGAGCGGGCGCCCTGAATGGGCGCCCTACGGCACGCTGGACGACCAGGCCGAGCGGTCGCCCGACCCGAAACCGTCGACGAAGAGCGCCTCGTCGACGAGGTGGACCTCCCGCCGGTCACCGGCCGCAAGTACCGCGTCGCCCACGAGGCCCCGCGAGTCGGACGCATAGCTCAGGAAGTAGTCCCCCTCGTCCGCGCCGGCGACCTCGAGCAAGGTCTCGGCCGTCGTCAGCGGATCGAGGAGCCGCTGCTCCATGGCAACGCCGTCCCAATTGGCGTCCGGTGTGACGATGAAGGCGACCCGCTGAGAGTCCGGAGAGACGACGTAGGCGCGGACGCTGTAAGGGTTCGGCGCCAGGATATTCCGGTTGGTCAGCTGGACGTGGCTGGTGAGGCCGAATGTGGTGGTCGTGTGAAGGTCGTAGCGGTCCACGGGTCCGAGGTTGGCGCGATAGACGAGGCGGCTCCCAGAGGGGGTGAACCGGAAGCTCGTCACGTCCCGGCCGGCGGGAACGGTGTCGGATCGCCGGGTCGGCGCCGCGTGCCCGTCGGCCGGCACGCTCCACAGCTCGTCCCGGGCATCGACCGCCGCGTCGGCGATGTAGGCGGCCCAGTCGCCGGCGACGCGGAGACCCCGGACGTCGCCGCCGGAAACGAGCGTTCCGGAGAGCTTGACCGGTTCCGCGCTGTCATCGATCGGGGCGCTCCAGAGCTCGAAGCGCTCGTCGACCTGGGCGTCGGCCAGAAAGACGGCGCGGCCGTCGCTCGAGAGCTCGAAATCCACCACGTTGCCGCCGCCGACCAGCGCCTGGTTGAGCTTGTGGAAGCTGTTGGCGCTGTCGGTTCGAATCGACCAGAGCTCGTCGACCTCGTCGGCCTGAATGTCGGCCTCGAGCACGACCGTGTCGCCGTCGGGCGCGAACGTGAGCGAGCCGATGTTCGTCCAGGTCGGGAGCTCTCCGGCCCAGAGCGGAAAGGGGAGTGTCGACGAGAGGTAGATCGTCAGGGTCTCCAGCTGATCGTCGCCGTCGGTGTCGATGAAATAGAGCAGGCGCGGATTGCCGCTCGCCGCCGGAAAGAGATAGGGCCGAATCGAGTCGCCCTCGTCGAGATTCGAGACGCCGCCGACGCCGTCGATCGCGACCCGCAGCAAGACGTCGGCACCTGGACGGGTGAGCTCGATGACGACCTGCTGGCCATCGTCGGTGACCAGGTAGTCGTTGATCGATTCGTTGGTCAGAAGGGCCGGGTTGAGGCGCACCGGTGCGGACGAACCATCGATCGCCACCGACCAGAGGTCGTTCGGGGCATCGGGCTCGGTCGACGCCTCGTAGACCACGCGCCGGCTGTCGCCGGTGATCTCGAAGTCGATGCCGGCTCCGAGGAAACTGAAGCCGTGTACCGGACCGGCGAGCTCGAGAGGCGGATCGCCGGGCTCGCCGAACCGGCGGCTGCTGGCCAGCCAACACTCGTCGGAACTCTCGCAGGCGACGAAGACGATCCACCGGCCATCGGGAGAGACCTCGGGCCCGGATTCGTCCGAGACGCTGCCGGCCGAGAGGAAGTCCGCCGAGATCACTTTCGCGCGGTGCTCTGCAACGGCCGGCGAAGCGCCGGCGAGGAGGGTCAGCAGGGCGAGGCTCGCCGCGCTCCGCGGGCAAGAGCCAGGGAATGGAACCACGCACGGAGCTCTCAGGGTGAAGTGTCTGGCCATCGTCGATCTCCCTCTGCTACAGGAGAACGACGCAACCGATCCGGTGGCGACATCCGCCTCAGAATCCCGACCAGCGCGCGCGATTGCCGCCCTCGAAGCCGTCGGCGAAGAGGTAGGCGTTCTCGGTGCGCATGAGGAAACCCGAGGCGTCGCCACCGCTGTCGAAGGCGTGGCCGACGAGGACCGGCCGGCCGCCCCAAAGGACGAGATCGGCGACCTGCTGGCCCGTGCCACCGCCGAGGTCGATGTCGTAGGCCTCGCCGCCGCCGGTTTCGGAGCCGAAGGTAGGGTCGCTGTTGTAGCTGCCGGGAAACAGAGCGTACCGGCGCATGCGCAGGGTGTCGAACGACAGACCCTCGCGGGCAGAGAGGAAGCGCTCGTCCCCCTGAAAGACCAGTTGGCCGACGCTCTCGGGGGGCGAGGCCGAGGTCGAGAAGACGCCGTCGTCGTCGAAGTGGATCAGCAGCCAGTCGCTGCCTCTCTGGACGGAGGCGAGGGATGTCCCCGTACCCGGGAGCGTCAGCAGGTCGCCCGCGATGGTATCGGTCGCGTCATCGATGCCGGAGTCCTGGATCGTCATGAGGCCATTCGCGCCGAAGGCGGCGTCGAGCGCGCCGGCGGCCGTGTAGCGGAGCGCCATCACGTCGAGATCGCTCGTCGTGCCGGCCTCGCGCCGGGTCATCAGGAGGAGAATCCGGCCCTGGTCGTCGACCGTCATCGTGGCGCCGGACTGGAGCGTTCCCAGAGCCGCCGACGTGACCTCGCGAATTCCGGTGCCCGGCGCGCCGAAGTTGGGGTCGAGGGAGCCCGCGGCCGTCAGTCCGAGGAGGAAGTAGCGATAGTTCGAGATCGCCACCGTGGCGCGCAGGAGGGCGACGATCCGGGGAGCGCCGACGGCTCCGGTTTCGGGCCGGATCTCGGCCAGCGCGGCGATGAGACAGCTCTCCGGATTGCAGTAGGCCTGTGTGTCGAAGAGTTGGAAGCCGTCGGTGGAGAAGTCCTCGTCGAGCGTGCAGCCGGGCTGGTCGATCTCGTAGCGCGCCACCAGGGCGTGCAGGCGCGAAGCGGCGCCCTGGAAGTTCACCCAGCCGCCAACGAGGAGGTTCCCGGAGGAATCGACGATCGCGGCCTCTCCGCCGGATTCGTCGGTGAAGGCGCCGTAGGCGCTCGTCGAGTCCAGGCAGACGCGATCGCTGCGGAGCTCGCCGTCCCCGTCCACGGCCTGGAAGTGGAGGCTCCGCGTGCCGGCCGGAAAGTCGTAGTCGCCGACGCCGTAGAGCAGGTCGCTGGTCGCGACGGCGGTCTCCAGGAAGACCCGGCCCGACCCCTGCCAGGTGGCGAAGCCATCGCCTTCGCCCCAGGCGGTGGCGAGCGCGCCGTCGTATTGGGCGGCAATCGGGCTCGCGCCCGAGGCTGCCAGTAGAGCGATCGTCCACAGCGGGAGTGACTTCGCGAGCGGCATAGGGTTGGACCTCACCCTGCTACCGCGATTCGACCGCCGCAGGGGACAGGCCGCAAAGGACAAGCAAGTCCGGGAGGGCGCTCCCTCGCCCGGGCGCCTCGCCGGTGAGCCGTCGCCGGGTCAGTCTTGTGCGAGTGCCCGCCTCGCCGCAGCAAGGTCGGCAGGGACGAGAACCGGCTTCGGCCAGGCGAGGTCGAGGCCTTCGATCGCCGCGACGAGGGTCTGCGAGATGACCAGGCGGGTGAACCACTTGTGGTCGGCGGGTACGACGAACCAGGGGGCGTGCGGCGCGGCGGTGGCGCGGATCGCCGCCTCGTAGGATTTCATGTAGGCGTCCCAGTGCTCGCGCTCGCGGACGTCGCCGAGGGCGAACTTCCAGTTCTTCTCCGGCTCGTCCAGCCGGGCGAGGAATCGCGCCTTCTGCTCCTCCTTCGAAATGTGGAGGAAGAACTTGAGGATGAGATAGCCCTGGCGGGCGAAGTAGCGCTCGAACGCGGCGATGTCCTCGAGGCGCTCCTCCCAGATCGACTTCGTGACCAGCTCCTTCGGCAGGTGCTGGCCGGCGAGAATCGGCGGGTGCACGCGCACGACCAGCGTCTCCTCGTAGTAGGAGCGGTTGAAGATACCGATGCGGCCGCGCTCGGGGAGGCACTTCGACGTCCGCCAGAGGAAGTCGTGATCGAGCTCTTCGGCCGAGGGCGCCTTGAAGGAGAAGACCTGGCAGCCCTGCGGGTTGATGCCCGACATCACATGCTCGATCGCGCCGTCCTTGCCGGCCGCGTCCATCGCCTGAAAGATCAGCAGCACGCCCCACTGGTCCTGGGCGTAGAGCATCTCCTGCAGCTCGTCCAGGCGCGCGACGTCTTTCGCGAGTGCGGCCCGGGCCTCCTTCTCCTTGAGCCCGAGGGTGTCCTGCGGGTCGATGCCGCGCAGCTTGAAGCCCTTGCTGGAGGTGACGGCGTAGCGCTTTAGCATCCTCCGGGTCAACGTCTCCTGCTTCGATTTCGCCATCGATACTCCGGGCTTCTCCCCAGGCGGGCTGCGGTGGCTGGACAATTGCGGGGAGTATCCTACCGGGATACCGCCCTCCAATCGGGTAGTGACCGGATGGCGTGCCTGAAGTAGTTTTCCGACATGGCACTCTCGCCCAGATTCCGCTTCGGCGCGCTCTCCGGCGCCTGCTTCCTTCTTCTCGCAGCCGGGCTCATCGGTGGCTCCGCAGCGCCGGCTGTCGCGCAGGAATCCCCCTGCGCCGAGTGCCACGACGACGTTCCTCTCGACGCCACCCCGCACGCCGAGCTCGCCTGCCTCGACTGCCACCCCGGTTTCGACGCCGATCCGCATCCGGAAGCGCTGCCGGCCAAGCCCTACGCAGTCTGCGCCGAGTGCCACGATGCCGGCGAGAAGCTCGCAGCGAGTGTCCACGGTGGGGCCGGAAAAGCTGCGCCCTCCTGTCGCGAGTGCCACGGCGCCGGACACAAGATCCTGCCGGCCGAGAACGCCGCTTCCCTCGCGGGCCCGGGCCACATCACGGCGACCTGTGCACAATGCCACCAGGCGGAGGCAAAGACGGCGGCGCGTGGCATCCACGCCGTCCTGCAGGGAGACCGCCCCAACGCGACTTGCGTCGACTGCCACAGCGCGCCGCACGAGATCGCCAAAGCCGCGAGCTCCGCGAGCGCCGCGAAGGCGCTGGCCTCCTGCAGCACCTGTCACGCCGCGGTCGCCACGGAGCAGCACGCCAGCCTCCACGGCAAGGCGGCGGCGCGCGGCGACGCGCTCGCTCCGACCTGTCTCACCTGCCACGGCGGCCACGGCATCCTCTCGCACAAGGACGCGAAGTCGCCGGTCGCGGTGATGAACATCCCGCTCCTGTGCGGCAAGTGCCACCGGGAGGGCAGCGAGGTCTCGCTGACGCACGACATTCCCCAGGAGAACATCCTCGAGAACTACGCCGACTCGATCCACGGCGAGGGGCTCTTCCAGAAGGGCCTGACGGTCACCGCGGTCTGCACCTCCTGCCACTCGGCGCACAACATCCTGCCGCACGGCGACCCCAAGTCGACGATCAACGCCAAGAACGTGGTTGCGACCTGCACCCAGTGCCACGCCCAGATCGAGCTCGTGCATCGCAAGGTCATCGAGGGTCATCTCTGGGAGAGCGCGCCGAACCAGATTCCGGTCTGCGTCGACTGCCACGAGCCGCACAAAGTGCGCCGTGTCTTCTACAGCGCCGGAATGGCGAACCAGGACTGCCTCACCTGCCACGCCAAACCCGACCTCGCGGTCGAGCGCGACGGCAAGCAGGTCTCGCTCTACACCGATCCGGACGCCTACGCCGCCTCGACGCATGCCAAGACCGCCTGCGCGCAGTGCCACACCGAGGTGACACCGTCGCACACGCGGCCTTGCGAGACCATCACCAGGAAGGTCGACTGCGGCGTCTGCCATGCGGCGCAGGTGGAGCAGTACCAGATCAGCATCCACGGCACGCTCGCCGCGAAGAACGATCCGGACGCCCCGGGGTGCCTCGACTGCCATTCGCCGCACGCCACCAAGTCCAAGAACGAGCCGCTCTCGCCGACCTTCGCCCGCAACGTCCCGACGCTCTGCGCGCGCTGTCACCGGGTGGGTGCGCAGGCGGCGGTCCGCATCCACGGGGAGACCGCGGACATCGTCGGCAGCTACGCCGACTCGATTCACGGCCAGGGACTCACCGAGTCCGGCCTCGTCGTCACCGCGACCTGCGTCAACTGCCATTCGTCGCACGGCGAGCTGCCGCCCGACGATCCACGCTCGACCGTCAACCGGGCGAATCTCCCGGACACCTGCGGCAAGTGCCACTACGGGGTCAAGGAAGCGTTCGCCACGAGCATCCACGCCACCGGCGAACCGAAAGACGGTGAGCACCTGCCGGTCTGCGAGGACTGCCACAGCTCGCACAACATCTCGCGCCTCGATCTTCCCGGCGCCCGCACGAAGATGCTCAGCCAGTGCGGCGGCTGTCACAAGGAGCAGGCCGAGACCTTCTTCGAGACCTTCCACGGCAAGGTCTCCCAGCTGGGTGGCGAGTCTTCGGCGAAGTGCTCCGACTGCCACGGCAAGCACAACATTCTCAAGCCCACCGACCCGGCCTCGACTCTGTCGCGCGACAACGTCGTCGCGACCTGCGCCCAGTGCCACCCCGGTGCCAATCGGCGCTTCGCGGGCTACCTGACCCACGCCACGCACCATGACCGCGACAAGTACCCCTGGCTCTATTGGGTCTTCCGCGCCATGACCGCGCTGCTCGTCGGCACCCTGACCTTCGCGGTCTTCCACACGGTCGCCTGGCTCGTCCGGCTCTTCCTGTCGCGCGACCAGTGGCGGCACATGAAGGCCGCCTCGCGGCTCGAGGGCCAGGCGAAGCTCTACCAGCGCTTCACCGCCTTCCAGCGCCTGCAGCACGTCGCGATGATGATCTCGTTCTTCACCCTGGCGATCACCGGCATGGCGCTCAAGTTCTCCTACGCCGCCTGGGCCCAGGGCTTCTCGCGGGCCTTCGGCGGCTTCGAGGCGATGGGCATCGTGCACCGGCTCGGGGCGGTCGCCCTGATCATCGTCTTCTGCGTGCACGTCTGGGATGTGCGGCGCCAGAAGATCGCCTCGGGACGGACTTGGCTGCAGACGATTCTCGGTCCGGGCTCGATCCTCTTCACGCCGCGCGATCTCAAGGAGTTCATCGGCTCGATCAAGTGGTTCTTCGGCCTCGGGCCGCGGCCGAACTACGGGCGCTTCACCTACTGGGAGAAGTTCGACTACTTCGCGGTCTTCTGGGGCGTGCTGGTGATCGGCTCGACCGGCTTCGCGCTCTGGTTCCCCGAGCTCTTCACCCGGGTCATGCCGGGTTGGACGATCAACGTCGCGACGATCATCCATAGCGACGAGGCGCTGCTCGCCGTGGGGTTCATCTTCACGATCCACTTCTTCAACACGCACTTCCGGCCGGACAAGTTCCCGATGGACCCGGTCATCTTCACCGGTCGTGTGCCGCTCGAGGAGCTGAAGCACGACAAGCCGGACGAATACGCCCAGATGGTGGCGAGCGGCGAGCTCGAGGAGCACATGGTCGGTCCGATCGCGAAGCCCGTCGAGCGCATCTTCCGGATCTTCGGCTTCATCGCTCTCACGATCGGTCTGACGCTGATCGGACTGATCATCTACGCCATGTTGTTCAGTTATCAATGAGTCGAATCTGAAGTCGCTGAGTTCACGGCGCCTTTTCGAGCCCGAGGACTCCGGCACTTCTGGAGGTCATCATGCGCTCTGGATCCTCTGTAGCTGGTTACCTGTCGGTCTTCGCCGCGCTGGCCCTGGCCCTCGGTGGAGCGGGAGCGGCTCGTGCCGCGGAGGAGTGCCTCGAGTGCCACAGTACGGTCGACAACGTCGGCGAGGAGCGTCTGGTCGTCGACGAGACGAGGTGGACGGCGACCGTGCACGGCGCGGCCGGGGCGAGCTGCGCCGATTGTCACGCCGGGAAGGCCGAGTATCCGCACGCCGCCGACGAGCCGCGCGCGGCCTGCACGAACTGCCACAGTGACGCCGAGGAGGCGCTCGCCGCGAGCGTCCACCACAAGGCCGACCCGGCGGGAGCCAAGCGGCCCGACTGCCTGAGCTGCCACGGCGAGCTGCATAGGATGGCTCCGGTCTCCGACGAAGCCTCCCTGGTGCATCCCAAGCGGCTCGCCCAGACCTGCGGCAAGTGCCATGCGGACCCCGAGCTGGGGGCCCAGGCGGGGGTCAAGCTGGTGCAGCCACTCGCGGCCTACGAGGCGAGCGTGCACGCCGGTGGCGTCGCCCGCGGTGAGCACGCTGCGACCTGCAGCGACTGCCACGGCAGCCATGGCATCCTGCCGGCCGACGACGCGCAGTCGCAGGTGAACCGCAAGAACGTTCCCGCGACCTGCGCCGCCTGCCATGCCGACGTCGCCAAGGCGTACGGCGAGAGCGTCCACGGCGTTGCGGCGGCGGCGGGAATCGGCGAGTCGCCGGTCTGCACCGACTGCCACGGCGAGCACCGCATCCTCGGGCCGGGCGACCAGGGCTCGCCGGTCTACGCCTCGAACGTCCCCAAGATGACCTGCGGGCGCTGCCACGGCGACCTGCGCGTGACCGAGAAGTTCGGCATGAAGAACACGGCGGTCGAGGCGTTCGACGACAGCTTCCACGGTCTTGCCGGACGATCGGGCGACATCAAGGTGGCCAACTGCGCCTCCTGCCACGGCGTGCACGACATCCTGCCGTCGAGCGATCCGCGTTCGCACATCCACCCGGACAGGATCGCCGCCACCTGCGGCAGCTGCCATCCCGGCGCCGGCGCGAGCTTCGCGATCGGCGCCGTACACGTGCTGCCGGGCGACAAGGAGGAGAGCCATCCGTCGGTCTACTGGACGCGGATCGTCTACCTCTGGCTGATCGGTCTGACCATCGGCGGGATGCTCCTTCACAACGGCCTCGACTTCTACCGCAAGGCGAGGGGCGCCCGCTTCCTGCGCAATCTGCCGCTTCTCGACGACGCGCCGGTGCGGATGAGCGGCTGGTTCCGGATCTCGCACGGGCTCCTCGCCTCGAGCTTCATCGTGCTGGTCTATTCGGGCTTCGCCTTGAAATACCCGGAGGCCTGGTGGTCGCGCCTCGCGACCTTCGGCAATCCTCTGGTCGACCTGCGCGGCGGCATCCATCGGATCGCCGGCGTGATCATGCTCGGAGTCGGCGTGATGCACGTCGTGCACCTCTTCCTGTCGCGCGGCGCGCGCGCCTGCATCAGCGCGATGGTGCGGCCGGGGATGGCCGATATCCACGAGCTCAAGGAGAAGGTCGCCTATCTCGCCGGCCGCCACCCGGAGCCGCCCGAGACCCCGTGGGTCGGCTACCCCGAGAAGATGGAGTACCTGGCGGTCGTCTGGGGCACCTTCGTCATGGGCGCCACCGGCTTCATCCTCTGGTTCCCGGACATCGTCCTGCGGGTCGCGCCGAAGTGGGTGACCGACCTCGCGACGGTGATCCACCTCTACGAGGCGATCCTCGCGGCACTCGCCATCCTGGTCTGGCACTTCTACCTGGTGATCTTCGACCCGATGGTCTACCCGCTCGACACCGCGGCGATCGACGGCCGCCAGACCCCCGGCCGCGCCTGGGAACGCCGGAACGCCAAGGTGCCGGGCAAGAGCGACAAGGCGTAGCGCCTCCGCAAGTCCAGGATGCGTTTCGCTTCGCTTCCCGCATCCTACGGGCTCGCCAATGCGAATGCCGTTCGGGAAAACCGTGCCTGTCCCTCTTTTTTCGCCCGCTCCGCGGCCCCTCGTCTACCTCAGGGCTTCACGCCCGTGTGGCACTCGTAGCAGCCGGTCGACTGCCACTCGTCTCCGATGTCTTCCGGGTGCTCGAAGGGGAGGCCGTCCTGGGTGGCCGCGATGGCGGCGCGCTCGCCGCTGCCCTGGGTGAGGATGGTGTGGCAGGCGGTGCACTCGCGGGTCAGTGCGACGCCATCTTCCGAGGCGTGGTTGCCGTCGTGGCAGCGCATGCAGCCGGGGCTGGTGAAGTGGCCGATGTTGACCGGGTAAGCGGCCCAGTTCGCCTTCATCGCCGGGAAGATGTTCTGGCTGTAGGCGTTCTGGGTGGCGACGACCGCGCGATCGATCGCCACCTGGTGCCTGGCATACTCCTCCGGACGATCCTTGCGGTAGCCGTCGGTGATCCGGGAAGCGATCTGCTGCATCGCCTCGTCCTTGGTCGCATACTCCGCGGCCATCGCCTCGACCGCGGCGGCCTTGATGCCGGGAATCGCCGGGTCGATTTCGCGCGTCAGCATCGCTTCGTTGATCGCAACCTCCGGCGACCGGAAGATGTGGCTCGGCCGGTTGTGGCAGTCCATGCAGTCCATCACTCGCGGCTCGGCAGCGGTGACTTCGGCATCGGTGATCGGATCCGTCGAGTCCTTGTAAACGGTGACGCGGCCGGTCTTGCGATCCGTGACGCGGATCCAGGGGATCTCCTGCCGCTCCTCGTCGCGCGCGATGTACTCCACCTTGACGCCGATGTTCATGTGCCAGTGGATGCCCGCGGCCTGACCGGATGCGGGGTCACCGCCGCCGACCTTGATCAGCATGTTGACCGGCCAGTGGGTGTTCGCCTCGTCGTACATGTAGTGATTGAACTGGCGGGTCACGCCGCCGTAGATGTGCTCGGGCCAGTGGCACTGCTCGCAGGTATCCTGCGCCGGGCGCAGGCTGTGAACCGGGGTCGGAATCGGGCGCGGGTACTTGTTCGCTGCCACGGAGTAGATCTGGTAAGCGCCCGAGAGCTTCGACTTGACGAACCAGCCGGCGCCCTCGCCGACGTGGCACTGGGCGCAGGCAACGCGCGCGTGCGGACTGTTCTGGTAAGTCGTGTACTCGGGCTCCATCACCTCGTGGCAGGTGACGCCGCAGAACTCGACCGACTCGCTGTGGTGGTAGGCGCCGTAGCTGCCCATCGCGGAGAGGACGAGGAAGACCAGGGTGCTGATGGAGAAGATCAGGACCGCGTGGCGGTGTTTGACGTTGTTCAGGTCGAGGATCGGGAAGCGGGCCGCCTGGGGGGCGCCTTCACGCTTCCAGAGGCGGGCCGTCCTCCACATGCCCAGAGGCACCAGGAGGAGGCCGGTGATCATGATCCCCGGCAGGACCATGTAGAGGAAGATGCCGAAGTACGGGTTCGACCCGGTTTCGATGAACAGGCTCGAGGCGAGCAGCAGCACCAGCGTCAACGCCGAAATCAGCGCCAGGGCCATGCCGAGGGCGCTGATCCAGTTGTAGGCCAGCCGGGGAACTCTCATCTTCATCATGGTCTCTCCTGCGGAAGCATAGACGCAGCCTGGGTCCAAAGGAACTTACCCGTGGGAGCCAGGGCCGGGTCGGAAGTGCGCAGCCTACCGGGATCGCTGTAGGCTTGCCCCGCCTGAAAGGGCGAGGCGATGCGAGCGAACCCCGGGAATGTGCCGCCACCAGCCGCCGCCTCCCCTGGCAGCGCTCCCACCCTGCCTCATGTCGTCGTTCTGGGAGGTGGATTCGGCGGGATTGCGACCGCGCGCGCCCTGGCCCGGGCCCCCGTCCGGATCACCCTCATCGACCGCAAGAACCACCACCTCTTCCAGCCGCTGCTCTATCAGGTGGCGACCGCCGGACTCGCGCCGGGCGACATTGCGGCGTCGATCCGGCAGATCTTCCGGAGGCAAAAGAATGTCACGGTGGCGATGGCCGAGATCCAGGGGGTGGATCCCATCCATCGCCAGGTCCATCTCGCCGTGCCGGAGCGCGGCGACGTCTTCGTCGGCTACGACTTCCTGGTGGTCGCGACCGGTGTCGGCCCGAGCTACTTCGGGCATGACGAGTTCGCGCCCTTCGCGCCTTGTCTGAAGACCATCGAAGACGCCACCGCGGTGCGCGCCGCGGTGCTCGGGGCCTTCGAGCGCGCCGAGCTCCAGGTCTCTCCCGCCGACCGTACCGACCTCCTGACGTTCGTCCTGGTCGGGGCCGGTCCCACCGGAGTCGAGATGGCTGGCGCCCTCGTCGAACTGGCGCGCGCCACGCTGGCCGAGGATTTTCGCCGCATCGATCCCCGGCGCTCGCGCATTGTTCTCGTCGAGGCCGGACCGCGGATCCTGCCGACCTTTCACCAGCACCTCGCGGCGGGGGTCCATCGCCGGCTGGAGCAAATGGGTGTCGAGGTCCGATGTGGCGCGCCGGTCGAGCTCGTCGACGGCCGCGGCGTCCGCATTGGCGGCGAGAGAATCGACGCCGGAGTCGTGCTGTGGACGGCGGGAGTGCAGCCGTCACCCGCCGCCTCCTGGCTGGGCGCGACGGCGGATCGCGCGGGCCGGGTTCGGGTCGAGGCGGACCTGTCGCTACCCGGGCGCCCAGAGGTCTTCGTGATCGGCGACGTCGCAGCCAAGGAGCAGGACGGCCGGCAGCTTCCCGGAGTCGCACAGGTCGCCATCCAGGGCGGGCAGCATGCCGGCCGGACGATCGCAGCGCGCGTCTCCGCACGCCGGGCGCCCGGTTCGTTTCGCTACTTCAACAAGGGGGACATGGCGGTCGTCGGCCGCAACTTCGCCATCCTGGAACGGGGTGGCTGGCGTGTCGCCGGCCTTTTCGCCTGGCTCGCCTGGGCGTTCGTGCACGTCGTCTCGCTGGCGCTGTTCAACAACAAGCTGATCGTCTTCACCCAGTGGCTTTGGTCCTACTTCACCTTCGAGCGCGGCTCGCGCCTGATCACGGTCGCGCCTTCATCTGCTCCCCCTTCACCGCCAGCGCCTCCCGGTGGAGGAGGGCCCTCTTCCTCTCGACCCCCCAGCGATAGCCGGTGAGCGCGCCGTCCCTGCCCACGACGCGGTGGCAGGGGACGACCAGAGCCACCGGGTTCGCCGCGCAGGCGCCGGCGACCGCGCGGACCGCCTTCGGCCGTCCAATGGCACGCGCCAACTCGCCGTAGCTCACCGTCTCGCCGCGCGGAATCTGCTGCAGCGCCTGCCAGACCCGGGCCTGGAAAGGGGTCGCCTGGATGTCGAGCGGCGGTGCGGTCGACTCGCCCCGGAGCAGTGCTTCGACGGCCTCGAAATGGGGCGCCAGCGCGGCGCGATCCTCTTCCAGCTGCGCGCGGGGGAACTCCGCTGCGAGCTCGCCCTGCACCGCGGCGGCGCTCGCGCCGAGGCGCACCGCGCACAGCCCGCGGTCGGTGGCGGCGAGCAACAGCCAGCCGATTCCCGTCTTGCGGTGGGCGAAGGCGATCCGCACTCCGCGCCCGCCGTCGCGGAAGCGGCCGGGCGTCATCCCGAGGTTCTTCACCGCCTCGTCGTAGAGACGTGACGCCGAGCCGTAGCCGGCCTCGAAGCCGGCGTCGAGCACCGACCGGCCGGTGCCGAGGCCGCGCCGCAGGCGCTCGGCGCGGTGGGCGAGCGCGTACTGCTTGGGCGAGAGGCCCATGCGGCGCCGAAATTCGCGCTGCAGGTGCGCCGGAGAGAGTGCGACCGCGGAGGCGAGCTCGGCGAGTGCGACCGCTTCGCCCTCTGCGGCGTCGAGGATCCGGCGGACCTCGGCGACGGCGCGCTCGATCGCCGGCACCTCGTCCGGACGGCAGCGCCGGCAGGCGCGGAAGCCGGCGGCGCGCGCGGCGGCCCCGTCGGCGAAGAAGTCGACATTCTCGGGCCGCGGACGTCGCGCCGGACAGGACGGCCGGCAGTAGACGCCAGTCGTCCTCACCGCGAACACGAAGCTGCCGTCCTCGGCAGCGTCGCGTTGGAGAACCGCGCGCCAGCGCGCGGTGGCGAGATCTTCGTCGGCGCTGCTTCTTTTTCCGTAAAGGGGCATTGGAGCTTCGGCCACAGGGGTGCCGACCTCGAGCGTTCCCGACATCGGCGACGTTAGCATTTCAGGCGCCTTTGGTCGCGAAGCGGCTGCGGCAGTCAGTGCGGTGTGCGAGGCGAGATCGGGCACGGTCGGCTCCATGTCGTAAGGGCGTTGAAAAGGGGTCCCTTTACCGAGAAGAAACGTAGCGGATCGCGACGCGGCGGGACTACCGGTTTCTTGTGGTCAAACCGAACCGTCACGGGCGCGCGTGTTAGCCTTCGCAGGCCAATGAAAACCGTTCGAATCGCCAATGGGCAGGGGTTCTGGGGAGACAGTGTCGACGCGCCGCTCCACCTCATCGAGGGGGGGCCGATCGACTATCTCGGCATGGACTACCTCGCCGAAGTCACGCTCTCGATCATGATGCGGCAGAAGCTCAGGAATCCTGCCGCCGGCTACGCCACCGATTTCATCGACTTCATCCGACGCGCGCTGCCGCAACTGGTGGAGAAGCGGATCCGGGTGGTCACCAACGCCGGCGGCCTCAACCCGAAGGCCTGCCGGGCGAAGATCTTCGAGGTCGCGCGGGAGCTCGGTCTTCAGGGCTTCAAGGTCGGCGTCGTCGAAGGCGACGACCTGCTGGGCCGGCTGCCGGATCTGCTGGGGCGCGGCCACGAGCTGCGCAACATGGACTCGGGAGAGCCGCTCGCGCCACGAGTCTCCCAGGTCACCTCCGCCAACGCCTACATCGGCGCCCGTCCGGTCGCCGAGGCGCTGGACGGAGGGGCGCTCATCGTGCTCTGCGGCCGGGTCACCGACACGGCTCTGGCGCTCGGTCCCCTGGTGCACGAGTTCGGTTGGGCGGAGGACGACTGGGACCGCCTCGCCGCGGGGACGATCTGCGGGCATATCCTCGAATGCGGCGCGCAGGCGACCGGCGGCAACTTCACCCGCTGGTGGGAGGTCCCCGAACTCTGGAAGGTCGGCTATCCGATCGCCGAGGTCGAGGCCTCGGGCGACTTCGTCGTGACCAAGCACCCCGCTACCGGCGGAATGGTGACGGTCGACACCGTCTCCGAGCAGCTGGTCTACGAGATGGGCGATCCGAAGAGCTACATCACGCCCGATGTCACTGCCGATTTCACCTCGATCCGGCTGACGCAGGAGGGCGCCGATCGAGTTCGCGTCTCCGGCATCACCGGCCGGGCGAAGACGCCGTTTCTCAAGATCTCGGCCTCGTACCTCGACGGCTACAAGGCGGCTGGCCAGGTCACGGTCTCCGGCCCGCGTGCCATCGAAAAAGCACGCCTCGCAGCGGAGATCGTCTGGAAGCGCCTCGAGCGCGCCGGCGTCACCTTCGCGGAGGACGACCGGGTGACCGAGTTGCTCGGCGTCTCCGCGGTCCTCCCGGGCATCCTCGCCGCGCCCTCCGATCCGCCGGAGGTCGTGTTGCGCCTCGCGGTGCGCGACGGCGACCGCGCCAAGGTTGATCGTTTCGGCAAGGAGATCGCCCCGCTCGTCACCGCCGGACCGCCGGGTGTCACGGGCTTCGCCGGTGGCCGTCCGAAGGGTCAGGAGGTCGTCGCCTACTGGCCGGCGCTCCTCGCGCGCGAGGAGATCGAGCGCACCCTCGAAGTCTCGGTGGAGGCGATCTGATGGCCAGGATGGCAATCGTCCCGCTTTCGCGCATCGCCCACGCCCGCTCCGGGGACAAGGGGGATGCCTCCAACGTCGGCCTGGTGGCGCTCTCGGCGGCCTTCTACGAGGTCCTCGTGCGCGAGGTGACCGTCGAACGCGTGCGCCGCCACTTCGCGGCGATCTGCCGCGGCGAGGTCGAGCGCTTCGAAGTTCCCAACCTCCTGGCGCTCAACTTCCTGCTCCACGACGCGTTGGGCGGCGGTGGCACGGCGAGCCTGCTGACCGACGCCCAGGGCAAGACCCACGGCCAGGGAATGCTCGAAATGGAGATCGAGGTCCCCGGGGAGCTGTTGTGAGCCTTCTCGAGGTTCGGCGCTCGGGGGTCGCCGGTACGGCCGGTCCCGCTGACCAGAGCGGCGATCTCCTCTTCGTCACCCTCAACGATCCGGCGCGAGCCAACGCCCTTCAACCGGCCCTCGCCGCCGAGCTCACAGCGCTCTACCGCCGCGACCTGCGCGGCGAAGGCGTGCGTGCGGTCCTGCTCGCGGGTGCCGGGAAGCACTTCTGCGCCGGCGCCGATCTCGAACACCTGCAATCGCTCCAGAGTGCCTCGGGGCTCGACAACCGGCTCGACTCCGGGCGCCTGCGGGATCTCTTCGAAGCCATCCTCCGGCAAGAGGCGCTGACTCTCGCGCTCGTGCAAGGCTCGTGCGTCGCCGGTGGTTGCGGCCTCGCGACCGCGTGCGACTTCGTGGTTGCTGCCGACGATGCTCGCTTCCTCTACAGCGAAGTGCGGATCGGCTTCGTCGCCGCGATCGTCGCCACCTATCTGCCGATGCGCGTGCGCGGCAGCGACCTCCGGGAGCTGCTGCTCAACCCGGAGTTCCTCTCCGCCGAACGCGCCCTCGCCATCGGCCTGGCGAATCGCGTCGTGCCGAAGGCCGAGCTCGCGGCCGCCGGCGAGAGGCTGGCCGGCGAGATCCTCGCCAAGGCGAGCTCGGAGTCGATCGCGCGCACCAAGCGACTGCTCCTCGAGCTGCCCGGACTGAGGCTGGACGAGCGCCTCGCCGCCGCCGCGGAGGCGAACGCCGCGGCGCGCTCGACCGCCGACTGCCAGCGCGGCATCGCCACCTTCCTCGCGGAGAAGAAGACTCCCGACTGGCGTGGTGTCGCATGAGGCACGCTCTCGAGATTGCTCCGGGGCGGGTCGCTTGAAGCTCCTGCTGTTCGACATCGACGGCACGCTGGTGGACTGCGGCGGGCAGCCGAAGCCGCTCTTCGGAGAGGCGCTGGAGGAGATCTACGGCGCGCGTGGCGATCTGCCCGGCTACGACTTCTCGGGCAAGACCGACCCGCGCATCGTCGTGGATCTGATGACCGCGGCGGGTATACCGGCCCCGGTGATCTACGAGCGCATGTCGGAGCTGCGGGACGCCTACCTCGGCAGGCTGGCGGCGCGCCTCGAGCCGGAACACGTGCGCATCCTGCCCGGGGTGGTGGAGCTCCTGACGGTGCTCGCGGAGCGCGAGGAGATCGTGCTCGCGCTGCTCACCGGCAACTGGGAGCGCGGCGCCGGCATCAAGCTGGGCAGTGTCGGACTGCAGCGCTTCTTCGAGTTCGGCAGCTTCGGTGACGGCCAGACCGACCGTCGCGATCTGCCGCCGGTCGCCTGGGCACGCGCCGCCGAGCACTGTGGGCGCGACTTTCTTCCCGAGGAGACCTGGATCATCGGCGATTCGCTGCTCGACGTGGACTGCGCCCGTGCGCACGGCATCCCGTGCCTCGCCGTGGCGACCGGGCGCACGGAGTTCGCGGCGCTCGCCGCCGCCGGTGCCGAACGTGTGATCACCGACCTGACACCGGCCGACGAGATCGTCGCGGCGCTGCTCGCGTGAGCGCACAGGGCCCCCTTTCGCCGCCGTCGGCCGAAGCTCTCGCGGCCGATCTCGCCGCGTTACGGGAGGGAGCGGCGGTCGTCGAGCGCGCCGCGGACCTGCTCGAGCTCACGGGGCCCGACCGCCTGCGGCTGCTCAACGGACTGGTCACGGCGGATGTCAAAACCCTCGCCCCGGGAACTCTCGCGAGAGGTTTCTTCACCACCGGGCAGGGGAAGATCCTTGCCGACTTTCGCCTCCTGGCCCTCGAGGAGCGCTGCGTGCTGGTCCTTCCTGTGGGTTCCGGCGAGGCGATCCGGGTCCATCTCGAGAAATACAAGGTCGCCTCGCGGGTGGAGATGGCCCCGGTCAGGGATCGCCGCCTCTTCGAGCTGCGCGGACCGAAGGCCGGCGAGGTCATGGCGGCGGCAACCGGGCTCCTCGCCGCGGAGATCGACCTGACGATCGACGCGCCAAGCGGCCGTTCTTTTCTTTTACCGGAAGCTTCTACGTCCGGCGAGATGCTGATGCTTCGGTTGCGCGCCGGAACGGATTGCGCGCTCCGAGAGGTGAGCCCTGCGGCGGTCGAGATCGACCGCGTCGAGAACGGTGAGCTCCTCTTCGGCGTCGATTTCTCGGGTGAGAACTTCCCGCAGGAGACCGGCCGCGAGGCCGACGTGTCCTACACCAAAGGCTGCTACCTCGGGCAAGAGGTGGTGGCGCGGATCCATTACCGCGGCGGCGTCCAGCGCCTGCCGCGCGGCCTGCGCTTCGGCGCCGGCAGACCGCCGGCCGCCGGAACCGAGCTTCTCCTCGACGGGCGCGCCGTCGGCCGGGCGACGAGTGTCGCCTCCTCGCCGGACTTCGGTGCGATCGGGCTCGGATTGCTGCACCAGCGCGGCGCCGCGCCGGGAACACTGCTGGAGGTCGCCGGGGGCGGCGGGAGCGACGCGGCGGCCGTGGCCGAGGTGGTGGAGCTGCCCTTCGGACCGGCGCAAAAAGACGAGGCCGGCTGAGGCCGGCTACGGTCCTGCCAGGTCGGTCTCCAGGCAGCCGTCAGACGGCGAACGACGAGCCGCAGCCGCAGGTGCCGGTGGCCTTCGGGTTGTTGAACTTGAACCCGGCGCCGTTCATGCCGAAGACGTAGTCGATGACGACGTCTTCGAGATAGCGCGCGCTCACCGGATCGACGAAGACGCGGAGGCCGTCGACCTCGAAGCTCTCGTCGGTCTCGCGCGCCTCCTGCTCGAAGTCGAGGGCGTACTGGAAGCCGCTGCAGCCGCCGCCCATCACGGCAACGCGCAGGCCGTAGGACTCGTCCATCCCCTCCTGGGAACGGGTGAGCTTGATCATCTCGACCGCCTTGGCGGTGAGGACGACGATCGGGGCCGGGGTCGCGGCATTGGACTCAGGGGACTCAGGGGACTCGGGAGTGCTCGGATCGGGCTGCGGGATCGGCTGGGTATCGAGGCTCATCGGAGGTGCTCCTTTCAGGTTCCTTAACCGGATGGGGCGGCCCTTTGTTCCAGGACCGCGGCCGCCGTGACCGCGATTCTAGTCCAGCCGCTATCATTCGGAGGTGCTCCGCGCCCTGCTCTTCGACTTCAACGGCATTCTGGTCAACGACGAACCGCTGCATCTCGCTCTCTTTCAGCGGGTCCTGGCCGAAGAGGGGCTCGACCTTTCGCGCGACGACTACTACGGCCTCTACCTCGGCTACGACGACCGGGACTGCTTCGCGGCGGTGTTCGCGGCTGCAGGAGAGCCCTGTCCCCAGGAGCGTCTCGTACGCCTGATCGCGCGCAAGGCGGCCTACTACCGGGACGAGATCCGGCGCGCGGGCTATCCGCTTTTCGCCGGCGGCGCCGAGCTGGCCCGCGAAGCGGCCGCGGCCGGCCTCACTCTGGCTCTGGTGAGCGGTGCCCTGCGGGAAGAGGTCGTCGGGGGCCTCGAGCAGGCGGGTATCGCCGGGCTCTTCAAGCTGCTGGTGACCGCCGACGACGTCGAGCGCGGCAAGCCCGACCCGGAAGGCTACGCACAAGCCCTCGCGGCCCTGAACGCCCGTCCGCCGCTGCCGGCGCGCCTGATCCACCCCCACGAGTGCGTGGCGATCGAGGACAGCCCGGCGGGACTCGCGGCCGCGGCGGCCTGCGGCCTGCGGACCCTCGGCGTGGCGCACACCTATCCCGCGGCAGCGCTCGCGGGCGCCGACACCGTCATCGAGAGACTGGACGGTTTCCGGCTGAAGGATCTCGCAGCCTGTTTTGTCGAAGGCTGAGCCGGCGGACCCGCGCCGGCGGTCGTCTCAATTGATCGGAACGCGGTTCGCGAAGCCCTCTTCGTACCCGTGGAAGTGCGCCAGGCTCGCTTCCGGGTAGCGCCAGCAGTAGTAGCCATCGCCGCAGTCCCAGTCCACCAGCCAGAGGCCCTTGACGGCCAGTCCGAGACCTTCGATCTCCCGGCTCCACTGCTCGACGATCGCCTGATGGGAGGTCTCGAGCTCCTCCCGGTGGGTGGAACCGGCCTCCGTGTTCTCGATCTCGCGAGCGAGTGCCTCGACCTGCTGGACGGCGTCCGCGGTCAGGTCGCGGACGACCGGGAAGATCGCCAGGGCCTCTTCGTAGCTCCAGTGTCGGGGAGTCTTCAGTCGCACCGCCATATGCCAACTTTAGCATCGCGGCAACATTGCTCCGGCCGCTCGCGCTCGATATCTTGGCGCCCATGGATGGCGGCAACGGTCGTATCGAAGTGATCGCCGGCGGGATGTTCTCCGGCAAGAGTGAAGAGCTGGTGCGGCGCTTGCGACGGGCGGCGATCGCCCGGCAGCGCGTTCAGGTCTTCAAGCCCTCGACCGACATCCGGCACGAGCCCGACCGGCTGATCACTCGTGACCAGCGGGAGCTTGCGGCGGTATCGGTCGCGAGCTCCCGGGAGCTCAAGGCGGCGCTCGAGTTCGGGGTGAAGGTCGTGGGGGTGGACGAGGCACAGTTCTTCGACGATGGCCTCGCCGATCTCGCCACCGAGCTCGCCGACGCCGGCGTTCGGGTGATCGTTGCCGGACTCGATCAGGATTTCTCGCGCCAGCCGTTCGGGCCGATGCCGAAGCTCCTGGCGTTGGCCGAGATGGTCGACAAGATGCACGCCGTCTGCGTGCGCTGCGGCGGCCCGGCGCACTACAGCCAGCGGATCGCCGGCGGCGCCGAGCAGGTCCAGGTCGGCGACACCGACGCCTACGAAGCCCGCTGCCGGGCCTGCTACCAGATCTACCGCGCCTGAGAGGCGGCCGCGAGGGCCCGGCGCGGCGGAGTCGTCCACCCGTCGCCGCGCCGTCACGGCACCGACGCCAGGCCGGTGGCGAACTGCCATAGGCTTGTCTCGCGCCGCCTTGCTGTCGCTGCGGAGGCGCCGTTCTTTGGAGGAATTCTCTGTGCCCCGCACTCGCCCCGCCCGCCGCCGTGCCGCCCTGCTCTTCCTGTTCGTGCTTCCTGCCGCCGGACTCCTCCTGCTGGCTGCGCCTCTCGACGCGGCTTCGCCGGAGTCCGCCGGGGATCTCGCCGGGGAGCCCATCGGCGGGGCAGCGCCAGCACCGGACCCCGTCGTCGCAGAGGTCCTCCGCTTGCTCGAGTCGGGGATCGGCGAACCGGTCGTGCTGCGCTGGCTCGCCGAGGAGAGCCGGCCGCCGGGGCGCCCGACCGCAGACGAGCTGATCGCTCTCAAGCGGGCTGGCGCTACGGACGACCTGATCGCGGCGCTGCTCGATCGCGCCGCCCGGGTCGACGCACCCACCGCGGTCGTGCCCGTTGCCGCGCCGACGCCCGCTTCGAAGTCCGATACCGCGCCCTCCCAGGCCACGCCGGCTTCGGCGACGGCTCCTGCGGCGGCTCCTGCGGCCGCGCCGACTCCGGCGCCGGAGGCGCCTCAGGGGCGGGCTGCGGCTTTGGCGCCGGCGGCCCATCCGGCCGCCACTCCCCCGGCGGCTATCGAGCCCGAGGCCCACGGGACCGTTTCCCTTGCGCTCTCGGCGCTCTACGTCCACTGGCCCGAGGAGGGCGAGCCCTGGGATCTCGTCGTCTATCTCGACGGAGAGCCTTTCGCTCCCCTCCCGGCCGCCCTCACCGAAAGGAGCGCCGAGCGGCGCCAGGCCCGCCGCGACGTCGCCCCGGGCCTCCACGTGCTGCGCTGGTCCCAGGAACGCCACGGTGAGCGGGCGGGCGAGCGGGGTCTTCACGCCGCGCGCTTCGACCCCGAGTCGCTCCCCTTCACCCTGGCGGCCGGCACGAACGCCGAGGTTGCTTTCGAGTTCCGCGACCCTTCGGGCATCCCGTTCACGACCGCCGCGGGACCGATCACCGTCCGCGTCGCGCAAGGGGGCAAGGAGATCGCCGCCCGCGTCGAGGGGGGCGGCGACGCGGCGCGCTGGCCCGATCTCTGCGAGGAGATCGAGGCGAATGTCGAAGGCGGCAAACCGTCCTTCCAGGAGCGCCAGCTGCTGAAGCGCTGCCTGCGCTGGGCCGACCTCTGGAGCGCCCTGCCGCCGGGGTCCGTGCCCGACCGCAGCGCAGTCCGGCGGCTTCTCACGACGCCCTGAAGCCGGGACCCGCCCCCAGGGCATTCGGCTCCGCTCCGGTATGCTGATCGGCGTTGCAACGCGGACCATGAGAATCGAACCTGGCGCCATCACGGTAGCGCTCGGCCGGCTTCGCGGCGGCGAGGCGGCGGCCCTGGACGAGCTCGTCGAGCTGCTGTATCGCGACCTGCGTCTCGCCGCTCATCGGCAGCGCGGCAAGCTGGGCCGGGCGGCCGGCTTCGACACCACCGCGCTGGTCAGCGAGGCCTATATCCGCCTGGCGAAGGCCGAGGCCCTGCCGCTCGCCGATCGTGAGCATTTTCTCGCGGTCGCCAGCCGCGCCATGCGCCAGGTGCTGATCGACGAGCTGCGGCGCCGGCGGCGACAGCGGCGCGGCGGGGGGATGGATCCGGTGACACTCGGGGCCGCCGAGGAGGCGGTGGTGACCGGCACCTCGCCCGAAGCGCTCCTCGACCTCGACGACGCCCTGGTCGAGCTCGAGGAGATCGAGCCGCGGCTGGTGCGCGTGCTCGAGTGCCGCGTCTTCGGCGGCATGAGCGAGGAGGAGATCGGCGTCGCGCTCGGTATCTCCTGGCGCACCGTCCACCGTGACTGGGTGAAGGCCCGCGGCTGGCTCGCTCTCAAGCTCTCGCCGCAGGCGATCTGACGTCGCGAGAATGGCATCCGGTCAGGGCGCAGCGCTCGACCACCGGGTAGTTCCCGCCGATTCGAAGCCGTCGTGGAAGATGTCCGGGCGCCACTCGTCGGCGCCGAGGTCATAGGGGCCGATGACGCCCGTCACAGTGGGGTCGTCCCAGCCGCGCGGCTGATTGTCGATGTCGTCGTCCCCGGGAGTGTAGGAGAAGGTGTCGCAGTAGTCCGCAGCGATCGAGCCGCGCTTCAATCGATAGTCGAACGGGACCGAGCTCTGGAAGAGGAACGTGGGATCGGTCACCGTGGTCAACAGGGTCCCGCCGGCGGGAAACGAGGCCTGCTCGCGGGTGATGACACAGTCGATGGCGGTGGCGAAGGCGGGCGAGTGGAAGGTCTGGTCCGCCTGCACAATGCTCGAGAGCAGGCGGAAGGTCGCCCCGCTCGTCGTCCAAAAGACGTCGGAGAATTCGGTTGGCTCGACGATGGTCGAGAACGCGATCGTCGCCGACCCGACGACGTAGAAGCGGCTCACGTCGTCGAAAACCGAGGAATCGTTGGAGAAGATCTCGCAACCCTCGATCACCAGCGTGCCGAACACGATCGCGACGGCACCGATCCCGTCCGAGGCTCGGTTAAAACTGATCTCGGTCTGTCGAATCGTCGCCGAGGATCCGGTGGTCACGTTGATCGCACCGGCGCCGGCGCTCCCGCCGGAGTTCGATTGCAGCAAGGAGCACTTCCGCCCGTTCGAGCAGGTAGCAGGGTCGACATCCATGATGAAGGTCGCTCCGCCGGCCACGACGACGCCTCCACCGGTGACTTCGCTGTGGTTGACCTCGATTGTGGCGTTGCGGGCCATGGCGGTCGTCCCGATGCCCTGCAGATAGAGGCCTCCGCCGTCCAACCCGGCCCGGTTGCTGCGCATCGCGCCGAGATCGCCCGGTCCCTGACTCGCCAACAGGACCGACGAGCCACCGGTGGCGTAGATTCCGCCGCCGTCCCCGGAGGTGACGTTGAGATGAATCCAGCCGCGGATTTCGAGCGTGCAGCCCTGGGCGAAGATGCCACCGCCGAAGTTGCCGGACTTGTTCTCCTGCAGGACCGAGCTGCCGTCGACCAGGACAGTACCGCCGCCCGCGCAATAGATGCCTCCGCCGGAGCCTTGGGCCTCCCCCAGCTCGATCGTCGAGCGGATCAGGGCGAGGGTGGCGTCGCCGCCCATCCACACGTTGCCCCCGTCTTCGCCGAGCGGCGCCTGGCCGTCGGTGAGGACCGAATCGATGAGAAGGGCCTGGACGTCGCCTGCGAGTCGCAGTGCGCGTTTGGCGCTCACGCCCATTTCGATGGTGATCCTCTCGAGCGAGAGG
>JAGPDF010000015.1:0-5147 GCA_018057705.1 Thermoanaerobaculia bacterium
AGCCAGCGGACGCTCCTCGAGCTCCTGAAGCGCCGCGGCGAGGCCACGCTCGCCGAGCTCGAGACCGGAATCGAAGTGGCGCGCGAGACGGTGAGGAGTCATCTCGAATCGCTCGCCGCACAACAGCTGATCGAACGCTCCGGCGTGCGCCGCCGGGGCCCCGGCCGCCCGCACGTGCTCTATCGGTTGAGCGCGCAGGGCGAGGCGCTCTTTCCGCGTCGCGAGGGCGAGATGCTGGCCGAGCTCGCCCGCTACCTCCTCAGGAGCGAGCACCCGGAACGGTTGGAGGAGTTCTTCGTCGCTCGCACCGACGCCAAGCGAGCAATCCTCGCGGGTCCCCTGAAGGTCCTGGGCGCAGGCGAGCGTCTGAATGAGATCGCTCGTTCGATGTCGCAGGAAGGATTCCTCGCCGAGGCGGCGCTCGAGGGCGGCGAGCCGATCCGGCTTCGTCTCTGCCACTGCCCGCTTCGCGACCTGGTCGCCGTCACGCATCTTCCCTGCCGGGCCGAGATGAAGCTGGTCGAAGAGCTCCTGGGAAGACCGCTCGTGCGCACCCAGTTCATGCCGGACGGCGACACCTCGTGTACTTACGCCGTCGCTGCCGCGCCGCGCCCCAAGCGCCAACCCGCATCCGCCTCCGGCCGGATCCACCCCGTCACCACCTGAACCTTCCGCACCAGAGGAGTCACTGCCATGGAAATCACTCCGCAATCGCGTGTCGGCGAGATCGCCGCCAGCTTCCCCCTCGCCACCCGCGTCTTCGCTCGTCACCGCATCGACTTCTGCTGCGGCGGCGGCATCCCCCTCGTCGAGGTTTGCGCGCGGCGCGGTCTCGACCCCGAGGCCGTCGTCGCCGAGATCGCTGCGGCCTTGGCCGCTACCCCCGCTCCCGGCGCCGACTGGAACGAGGCGCCGCTCGACGAGCTCGTGCAGCACCTCCTCACCGCCTACCACGCACCTCTGCGCGAGGAGCTGCCGCGCCTCGAAGCCATGGTGCGCAAGGTCGCCAGTGTCCACGGCGAGCGCGAGCCGGTGCGGCTGCCCGCGCTCCAGGCAGCCTTTCTGGCACTCGAAGCCGACCTCACGCAGCACATGGACAGCGAGGAGGCGGAGCTCTTTCCGCCGATTCTCGAGCGTGGCGTCGAAGCCGCCCCGGCGGTCGCCTCGTTCCGCGACGACCATACGGAAGTGGGTCGCCTGCTGGGGGAGATTCGCGCTTTGACCGACGACTTCCGCCTTCCCGACGGCGCCTGCAACACCTGGAGCGCGCTCTGGCACGGGTTGGAGGCGCTCGAGACCGATCTCCATCACCACATTCACCTCGAGAACAACGTTCTCTTCCCCCGGCTCGCGGCCGCCTGAACCCGGGACCCGCGCAATGCCCCACACCATCACCGAGCCGTGCATCGGCGTCAAGGACACCGCCTGCGTCGACGTCTGTCCGGTCGACTGCATCTACGGCAAAGGCGAAGATCTCGAGATGCTCTTCATCCATCCCGAGGAGTGCATCGACTGCGGCCTCTGCGTCGACGCCTGCCCGGTGCAGGCGATCTTCCCAGAGGAGGAAGTGCCGGCAAAGTGGCGGAGCTTCATCTCCCAGAACTACGGGCACTTCGGTTTGACTCGCCCCTGACGGCCCGCGAGGGCGGAAGATCGAACCGGGCGCGGTGGTGCTCGGGTCTCCGCCCAGAATGCAAATTTCGGAGGAGAAGCCGTTGAACATCCTTTGTGCGCTGTTGGGAGAACACGGGGCACTGCTCCATCAGCTCGAAGTGCTGCGACTGACCGCGCCTAAGTATTCGGAAGAGAAGCTCGGCGCCGCGACCTTTGCGCTCGCCGAGGCGATCGAGAACCATGCCGGTCTCGAGGACGAATTGCTGTTCGAAGCCCTCGTCGCGAGCGGTCGAATGCCGGCCGGACCGGTCGAGGCGATGCGCTCCGAGCACCGGGCGATCGAGTCGCTGCTCGGGCAGATCCTCGCGCCCGCAGGAGAGGCAGGTCGCCCGGATCCGCAACGTACGGTGCTCCGCCTCGTGGAGACCGTGCGTCACCATTTCGGACACGAGGAGCACGCCCTGTTCCCGATGGCGAGCCAGATCCTCACGTCCGCCCAGCTGGAGGAGCTCGGATCGCGCTGGGCGCAGAGGCGAGGCGTCGAAATTGGAGCACTCCTGGCGAAGTGAACCGATGAGGTCGTTCGCGCGAGGATCACGCGTACTTCGGCGAGCTGGCCAACATCTGACCACCGGAGCGTGAAGGAAGCGTGGATGGCACGGGGAGCGAGCCCCTACCTCGCGACGTCGGACGCACGACCGATCTCGCCGCGAGCCTCCAAACGCGCGAGCAGCAGACAGAAGTACAGCATGCCGCACTGCGATCCCAGCCGTTCGACCACGGGCCCGACGTTCACGCTCTCACCCGCGACGAGCGCGAGATTCGCGGCGACGCTGCTGTCGTTGCCGGGGAAGATATCCAGTCGGCCGAGCCCGCGCAGCAAAATCACCGCAGCCGTCCATGGCCCGACGCCCTTGATGCCGCGGAGTAGAAGGGAGGCATCGACGCTCGAACGCTCCTCCAGCATCGCCTCGCTGATTGCCCCGGTAACGATCGCTTCTCCTACGCGCCGAAGGGTCGTGAGTTTCCTGGCGCTCAGGCCCGCGGCGCGGACCACGCCATCGTCGGCAGCGAGGAATCCCTCCACGCTCGGAAACACGGCGAGAGGCACGCCGTCGTAAGCGACCTTCGTGCTGAGGGCGAGAATCAGACGGCGCATGATCGCGCTCGCCGCATGGAGACTGACTTGCTGAAATAGAACCGCGTTGGCGCACGCCTCGAACAGTGCGGGATACCGTGGCGGCCTGAGGCCGCGCATGCTTCGAGCAAGCCGAACCAGCCAGGGGATCGCCCGCGCATGCCGATAAAAATCCGCAAGATCGCGGTCGAGGCCGAGTATCCGGCGCACGCTCGCGAGCGCCCGCCTGGTATCTCCGGCGCTCCCGCTTACGGAGACCACCAGCGCATCGGCGCGCCGCTGCGTGACACTCACGATGACTGGCCCGGCCAGACCCTCGAGCGCGCGCAGATAGCGGCCGTCTGATGTGTAGACGTCCACCAGGTTCGTTTTCATGCGGCGAAGCGCGCTTACCGTAAGGTCGAGCCGATACGGCGTAACGACCGGAATTTCATGCATCGTGACGTGCGGCGCTTGATGCGGTCGTGGGACGGGTGGCGTGCGGCCCTCCAAGTTGGCGTCTGCGCTCCGCAGCCTTAAGATTCAGGTCAGCGGTATTGCAGCCCGTCGACACGGCGGGCGACGGGGCTGCCCCAAGCTACCACGGGTCACGGGCGCGAGGAGGCCGATGACGACGAAACGGTTCAAGCGTGGAGATCACGTCTCGTGGAATTCAGAAGCGGGTCGAGTGCGTGGCAAGATAAATCGCATCATCACGTCGCCCATGAAGTTCAAGGGCTATACCGTCCACGCGAGCAGAGACGAGCCGCAGTACGAGATCCAGAGTGACACGACGGATCACATCGCGATGCACAAAGGATCGGCACTCACGAAGCTCCGGAGATGAACCACCAGGCGGGCGATGCCATTTTCACCATCGGCCACTCCACGCGAACTCTCGCCGCATTCGTGGCGCTCTTGCAGCAGGTTGACGTCACGCTGCTCGTGGACGTGCGGTCGATTCCGCGCTCGCGGACAACGCCACAGTTCAACGGGGACACGCTGCCGGATTCCCTCGCCGTCCACGGCATCGGCTACCGGCAGCTGCGCTCGCTCGGTGGCCGGCGTCATCATCGTAAAGGCGCGCCACCCTCGCACAATTTGTACTGGCGCGTCGCGGCGTTCCGGAATTACGCTGACTACGCCGAGACCGAGCCATTCCGCGCCGGCCTTGATGCGCTGCGCGCGTTCGCTCGCGAGGAGCGGTGCGCGATCATGTGCGCCGAGGCCGTGTGGTGGCGCTGTCATCGCCGGATCATCACGGATTATCTCTTGGCTGGCGGGGTGCGCGTCGAGCACATCATGGGAGCTGGCCAAGTTGTCCGGGCGACGCTCACGCCCGGTGTGCGAGCCACGGCCGACGAGAAGTTGACCTATCCGGCGCCGGAGGAGAGTCCCCCTAGCGGTGCGACCGCCATGCCCTCCGGTCCCTAGTGGCTGAGCTCCGGCTTGTAGCTGCCGGGCACCGTCCTGAAGGCGATCGCCAGGCGGTTCCAGCCGTTGATCGCGACGATCGCCAGCGTGAGGTCTACCAGCTCCTTCTCGCCGAAGTGTCGCCGCGCCAGCTCGTACACCTCGTCGGGCACGCGGGTCTCACCGACTAAAGTCACCGCCTCGGTCCAGGCCAGCGCCGCCCGCTCGCGCTCGCTGAAGAACGGCGCGTCGTGCCACGCGGCGATCGCATAGAGGCGCTGCTCCTTTTCCCCTGCGGCCCGCGCGTCCTTCGTATGCATGTCGAGACAGTAGGCGCACCCGTTGACCTGGCTCGCCCGCACCTTCACGAGCTCGATCAGGCTGGTCTCGAGCCCTGATCCGTGGACATAACTCTCGAGGCCGCGCATCGCGGTGACGCCGTCGGGTGCGGCTTTGGCATATTCGATTCTCGGTTTCATAGCCGTCTCCGATTCACTCGCGTGCGCTCGTCGAGGGTGGCTGTTCTGCTTCTTTCCCGGCTTCCTCGGGGCGGGCCCCCGCTTGCAGTGCCGCCTGCGCCTCCAGGGCCTTCAACCGGGTTCGTAGCAGCTTCTCGCGGCCGTAGCGCTCTGTCACGTCGCGGAGCACCGCCACCACCCACTCGATCTGGCCGCCGGCGCCTTTCAGCAGCTGGATCGAGAACTCGATGGAGATCTGCCGGCCATCCTTGTGGAGCGCCGGCACGGCGAGCATCTGGCCCTCGCCGTAGCGGGTGACGCCGGTCCGCAGGGTCGCCTCCCAGCCGGTCCAGTGCCGAACGCGGAGCCGCTCGGGAATGATGAGATCCATGGAAGCTCCGAGCGCCTCGGTGGCGCTGAAGCCGAAGACTCGCTCCGCGGCGGCGTTCCAGTATCGCACCGTGCCCTTGGGATCGCAGATCAGGATCGCGTCGGGCGAGCCGCCCAGGACGCGGGAGGGCAGATCGTCAGGGAGCGCCGGCATC
>JAGPDF010000015.1:5247-62074 GCA_018057705.1 Thermoanaerobaculia bacterium
GAAGCCGAAGACTCGCTCCGCGGCGGCGTTCCAGTATCGCACCGTGCCCTTGGGATCGCAGATCAGGATCGCGTCGGGCGAGCCGCCCAGGACGCGGGAGGGCAGATCGTCAGGGAGCGCCGGCATCCAGCTCCCAGTGGGCAGCGGCGCCTTATCCGGAGCGGTTCGTCGGCGCCGGTCCGCGGTGCCGTCGGAGTAGAGGCTAGCGGCGCCGCCTTCGTTTTCCCAGCGCTCGATCGCGATCCGGAGGGGCAGTAGTGCGTCGTGGGCGCCGAGCCCGGAACCAAGCTGAGTATCCACGATGGAAGCCTACTCTTGACTCGAAAGTGTTGTCAATATTATTATGATGTTAATCATGATATCTACCGTCAGTTTCCCTCGAAAGGCAACTCTTTGGGCTGCCGCCACCGACTCTCCGGTGCCTGCAAACCGGGAAGAGCTGGCGCGCTGGTACGGGCTCATGCACCTCGCCCGGTTGCTCGACGACAAGGCCCCGAACTACCTCAAACAGAGCCTCGGCTGGTCGTATCACGCGCCCTGTGCCGGGCACGACGGCATCCAGATCGCCCTCGGAGTCACCTTCCGCCCCGGCCACGACTATCTCTTTCCGTACTACCGCGACCTCGCGACCTGTCTTGCCGCCGGGCTCTCCGCGGAGGAGATCCTGCTCAACGGGATGTCCAAGCGCGACGACGTCGCATCGGGCGGCCGACACATGTCGAACCACTTCGCGAAGCCGGCGATCCACGTCCAGAACGTCTCGTCTGCCGTTGCAAACCACGCGCAGCATGCTGCAGGCCTGGCCCGGGCGGTGAAGACTTACGGAGCGGACGCGGTGGTCTACTGTTCCCTGGGTGAGTCGTCCACTTCGGAAGGCTATTTCTACGAGGCCGTCAATGGTGCCTCGCGCGAGAAGCTTCCGGTCATCTTCGTGGTGCAAGACAACGGCTACGGTATCTCCGTGCCGAAGAGCGACCAGACCGCAAACCGCTTCGCGTCGGACAACTTCTCGGGCTTTCGCAACCTGGAGATCCTGCACTGCGACGGCACGGACCTATTCGACTCGCTGCGCGCCTTGCGCGCGGCGGTGAAGTTCGTGGCCTCGGGAGCCGGCTGCGTGATCGTGCACGCCGAGTGCGTGCGTATCCACTCGCACTCGAACTCCGACCGGCACGAGCTCTATCGCTCCACCGAGGAGCTCGCCGCGGCGGCGGCGCGCGACCCGCTCCCGCGCTTGCGTTCTGTTCTGGAGGCGAGTGGCGACTTCACCGCGCCGGAGCTCGACGCGATCGAAGCGGCGAACCGGAGGATCTACGAAGAGGCCGCGGAACGCGCCCGCCGGGCGCCCGATCCAGACCCGGAGTCGATCTTCGAGCATGTCCTGCCCGAGCCCTGGGTGCCTGCAGGTACCGGGCTCGCGGACTCGGTCATGACGCCCGACAACGTCGGCGGCCGGCCCGCGCCCGAGATGACGATGCTCCAGGCAATCAACGGGACCCTCAAAGAGCTTTTCCGCGAGAACCCCGATACCTTTCTCTGGGGTCAGGACGTCGCCTACAAGGACAAGGGCGGGATCTTCAACGTAACCAAGGGCATGCAGGCGGAGTTCGGAGCGCGCCGGGTGTTCAACGGCCCGATTGCCGAGGACTTCATCCTCGGCACCGCGGACGGGTTCTCGCGTTGGAGTGACAGGATACGTATTGTGGTCGAGGGCGCGGAGTTCGCCGACTACTTCTGGCCCGCGGCCGAGCAGATGGTCGAGATGTCGCACGAGTACTGGCGCACCAACGGCCAGTTCGTCCCCAATGTCACCGTGCGCCTCGCCTCGGGGGGCTACATCGGCGGCGGCCTCTATCATTCGCAGAACCTCGAGGGCTGGCTCACCACGCTTCCCGGCATCCGCATCGTCGTACCGGCGTTCGCGGACGACGCGGCCGGGTTGTTGCGCACCGCCGTGCGCTCGCCAGGCATTACGGTCTACCTGGAGCCGAAGTTCCTCTACAACTCGGCGGCGGCGCGAGCGCGGGTGCCTTCGGGATTCGCCGTGCCTTTCGGCAAGGCACGTCGCCGACGCGAAGGCTCGGACCTCACCATCCTCGCTTACGGCACCGCAGTCCATCTGGCGCTCGAGGCCGCCCGAACTCTGGCTGGGGAGGGTAAGAGCATCGAAGTGCTCGACCTGCGCTCGCTCGTACCGCTCGACTGGGAGGCCATCGCGGTCTCGGTGAGCAAGACCTCGCGGGCGCTCATCGTGCACGAGGACAAGGTGCACGGAGGCTTTGGCGGCGAGCTCGCGGCGCGAATCGTCTCGGAGCTTTTCCCGGCTCTCGACGCTCCGGTCGACCGCGTCGGCTCTACCTTCACGCCGGTGGGTTTCCATCGCGTGCTCGAACGCGCCATCCTGCCCGACGTCGCGCGGGTCCTGAACGCGGCCCGCAAGACCTTGGCGTACTGATCGAAGGAACATTGTGGCTGCGCAACCCGACGAAGCCGGGAGTCCACGGCACGAAGGCTGCGGTCGCACCCAACGCCAGATCATTGTTCGAGCAGAGGCGTACGCATAAGATGGTCGAGGGGACTCAGATTGAGCGAGGAGATCCGACGACGAGGTATCGCCCCTGAGGCTCTCCGAGCCGGCGCCTGGGGCGTCGCGGTCACGGGGCTGGTGGGTGCAGCCATCGTCGGCGGCTCGCGCAACCTCGCCCACTTCGACGCCGCGCTCGTCGCCTACACCTTCTCGATTCTCTTCGCCACTTTCGGGCTCACCTATCGCTACGCGATGTGGCTCGAGCGCCCGCCCACCGCGCTCTACTGGAGGCGTGGGTGGCAGGTCGTCTTTCGCCGCGGCTCGGGCGGACGCCGCCTGCGGAACCTCGGGCGCGGTCTCGGGCAGGCATTCTCCGACATCGCTCTCAACCGCTTCATCTGGGCGCGCGGCTGGCTCCGCGGCCTGACCCACATGCTGATTCTCTGGGGTTGCCTGCTCGCGGTCGCGATTACTTTTCCGCTGGTCTTCGGCTGGCTCATGTTCGAGTCGGTGCCTGGGAGTCCAGAGGTCTACCGCGTCTTCGCCTTCGGCTTTCCGACGTTTTCCTTTCCGAGCGGGTCGCTCATCGGCTTCCTCATGTTTCACGGGCTGGTCTGGGCATCCTTTCTGGTGATCGCGGGAGTCATGCTAGCCATGCGCCGCCGCATGCGCGAAGAAGGGGCTGCGGCCCTGCAGAGCTTCCACGAGGACTTCCTCCCGCTCTTCCTGCTCTTCGCGGTGAGCCTGACCGGCCTCATGCTCACCGCGAGTTACACCTGGATGCGGGGATACGCCTACGATTTTCTCGCCATCCTGCACGCCGTGACGGTGATCTTCACCTTCCTCTGGCTGCCGTTCGGCAAGTTCTTTCATGTCTTTCAGCGCCCGGCGCAGCTCGCGGTGCGTTTCTACAAGCAGGTCGGCCGCGACGAAGAGGCGGCGGTTTGCCGCCGCTGCGGTCACGGCTTCACCTCGAAGATGCACGCCGAAGACCTGATCGATGTCGAACGCCGTCTCGGTTTCGACTATGCGATCGCCGGTGCCGCCGGGCACTATCAGTGGATCTGCCCCCCCTGCCGGCGGGCGCTCCTCGCTGGCGCGCAGGGCGCCGCCTGGCGCGGCGTGCGCGGCGGTACGCTGGTCGCCCCGGGTTCGGCGCCGGCCTATGTCAATCCTGGTCTCGGCGAGGGGCCGCTCGGCCGCGACGACGCGGAGAACTTCCATGGCTAGATTGACTGCGCTCGATCCGCCGGCCGACGATCCCTTCGGCCCGCATGCGGCTTACTCGGCGGGCCCCCGGCTCGACACTGGCGTCGTACCCGATCGGATCGTCGACACCCATTGCTGCTTCTGCGGCCAGCAATGCGGCATCCGCCTGAAGGTCAAGGACGAGCAGGTCATCGGCTTCGAGCCGCGCTACGACTTCCCGTTCAATCGCGGAATGCTCTGCCCGAAAGGGATCAAGCGCTACCTGCAGGGCGCCCATCCCGATCGCCTGCTTGCGGCGCACGAGCGCGACGAGAGCTCCCCTGGAGGTTTCCGCCCGATCGCCTACGAACGCGCGATCGAACGGACGGCGGGCGAGATCCGGCGGATTCAGGAGAGTTACGGGCGCGATGCCATGGCGGTCCTTTCCGGCGCCTCGCTCACCACCGAGAAGGCCTACCTCGTGGGCAAGTTCGCCCACATGGCGCTCGGCACCTCGAACATCGACTACAACGGGCGTCTCTGCATGGTGTCGGCGGGCGCCGGGAACTCCAAGGCGTTCGGCGTCGACCGCGCCGCGAACCCCTGGTCGGACATTCTCGGCGCCGAGCTGATCTGGATCTCGGGAGCGAATGTCGCCGAATGTGCACCGATCACCACGGACTATGTCTGGCAGGCGCGCGAGCGCGGCGCGCGAGTCATCGTTGTCGATCCGCGCCTGACGCCGATCGCCCGCACCTGCGATCTTTTCCTGCCCATCAAGCCCGGGCGCGACGCCGCTCTCTTCAACGGCATCCTGCACCTGATGATCGAGCACGGTTGGGTCGACCGCGATTTCGTCGCCAGCCAGACCGTCGGTTTCGACGATCTGGCCCGGACCGTCGCCGAGTGGACACCGGCGCGGACGGCCGCGGTCACCGGCATCACCGAATCGGCGATCCGCCAGGCCGCGGAGTGGTGGGGAACGGCGCAGAGCAGCTTCCTGATGCATGCGCGCGGCATCGAGCATTCGAGCCACGGCGTGCAGAACGTTCTCGGTGCGATCAACATGGTGCTGGCCTCGGGGCGGATCGGGCGGGAATTCTGTGGCTACGCCACGATCACCGGCCAGGGCAACGGCCAGGGTGGCCGCGAGCACGGGCAGAAGTGCGATCAGCTCCCAGGGGGCCGCAAGCTCGCCGACCCGGAGGCGCGCGACTACATCGCCGGCGTCTGGGGGATGCCGGTCGAAGAGATGCCGCAGCCCGGCGTCGACGCCTACGAAATTTTCCGCCGGATCGAGCGCGGCGAGATCAAAGGCCTCCTCTCGCTCTGCTTCAATCCGGTGGTGTCGCTCCCGGACAGCGACTACGTCCGCAGGATGTTGGCGAAGCTCGACTTCTACGTGGCGATCGAATTCTTCCTGAGCGAGAGTGCTCGCCACGCCGACATCGTCCTGCCCGGGTCGCTGCAGGAGGAGGACGAGGGCACGGTGACGACCGCCGAGGGGCGGGTGATCAAGATCAACAAGGCGATCGCCTGCCCGGGCGAGGCGCGCGAAGACTGGCGAATCATCCAGGATCTGGCGCGCGCCATCGGTCGTGAGCGCGGTTTCACGTTCGCCGGGCCGCGCGCCATGTTCGAGGAGCTCCGGGTCGCGTCGAAGGGCGGCATCGCCGACTATTCCGGGATCACCTGGGAGAAAATCGAGCGCCAACAAGGCGTGTTCTGGCCTTGCCCGAGCGAGAATCACGCCGGCACGCCGCGCCTCTTCGAGCCGGGCTCGTGGAACGTCGTCGCGCAAGGCAAGGGCCCGTTCTATTTCCCCGACGGCAAAGCCCGTTTCAACACCGCGACCTATTCGCCCCCGACGGAAGATATCGACGACGAGTTCCCGATCATTCTCACCAGCGGCCGCCTCGTCAGCCAGTTCCTGTCGGGCACCCAGACGCGCAGGATCGGTCCGTTGCTCGACATGGATCCCGAGCCGTTCATCGAGCTCCATCCGCGCCTCGCCGAGAAGCTCTCGATCGGCGACGGGATGTGGGCGACGGCCGAGACGCGGCGCGGCCGCCTGACGCTCAAGGCACGAGTGGTCGCGACCATCCGGCCCGACACCATCTTCGTCCCCTATCATTGGCCCGGCAAGCGCAGCGTCAACCGCCTCACGATCTCCGCCCAGGATCCGATCTCGAAGATTCCCGAGTTCAAGGCCTGCGCGGCGCGTCTCCGTGCAGCGACGGCCGAAGAAGTGCGCGAGGCCCGCGCTTGAGCCTCGCGGGCACCCTTCCCGTCCGCGGAGCTTCCCGCTGATGCCGGTACCCGCGCAGTACAACTTCTACATCGACCCGGCCCGCTGCATCGGCTGCAACGCCTGCGTCCAGGCCTGCTCGGAGTGCGATACGCACAAGGGGCAGTCGATGATCCAGCTCGACTTCATCGACCGCTCGCTCTCGCCGCAGACGGTGCCGGTGATTTGCATGCACTGCGACCAGCCGACCTGCGCCGAAGTCTGCCCGGCCGACGCCATCAAACGCACCGAGGACGGGGTCGTGCAGACGGCTCGCAAGGCGCGGTGCATTGCGTGCAACAACTGCGTGCTCGCCTGCCCGTTCGGCGTGCCGAAGATGCACGACGAGGCCAACCTGATGATGAAGTGCGACATGTGTTACGACCGGACTTCGCAGGGCTTGAAGCCGATGTGCGCCTCGGTCTGCCCGAGCCAGGCGCTGTTCTTCGGCACCCGCGAGGAGTTCGAACGCCTGCGCCCCAACTCTCAGCCGGTCGACACATTTCGCTTCGGCGCCCAGCAGGTCACGACCAAGGTGAAGATGGTCGTGCCGAAGTCCTTCGCCGGGAACCTGCTGCAGATCACGGCACCTCTCGAGCGCGGCGCTCCGAGCGCCGCGCCGGTCGATCCCTTGCTCGCGAACTACTTCGAGGAGACTTCGCTTTGAGCCGTCGTGACCCGGACGAGCTCACGATTGCGCCGGACGGCCGGCCGATGGAGGAGCAGCCGAAGTGGCGCCGGGACTTTCCCGTCGATGTTCCCCAGGATCAGTACGTCGCGCGGCGCGAGTTCACCAAGTTCCTCGCTCTCACCAGCTTCGCCTTCGTCGCCGGTCAGGCCTGGATTCTCGCCAAGAGCTATCTCGGCAAGCGGGTCGGCCCGCGCGAGCTCGCCGTTGCCCGTCTCTCGGAGTTGCCAGTTGGCGCGACCCTGGAGTTCGACTTTCCGGGCCCGGGCGAGCCGAAGCTCCTGGTCCGCTTGAGCGAGCGCGAGCTCGTGGCGTTCGACCAACGCTGCACCCATCTCTCCTGTCCGGTCATCCCGCAAGTGGAGCAGGGTCGCTTCCACTGCCCCTGCCACTCCGGCAACTTCGACCTCGTCACCGGCCGGCCGATCTCCGGCCCGCCGCGCCGGCCGCTGCCCAAAGTGGAGCTCGAAATCCGCGGCGATCAGGTCTTCGCCGTCGGTATCACGGAGCGCACAGCGTGAACGGCCGGCGACGATTTACGCGGGCCGAGAAAGTCCCGATCCTCTCGGGCATCGTCGCGATCGTGGTGCTGATCGTCGTGCTGCAGCTCTGGCTCCTTACCGCGACGATGAACGCGTATCTCGGCGGAGATCGTGGCGCTGCACTTCCCGCCGCCGTGGCCAGCTCGGTCTGTTTCGTGCTCATCCTCGGCCTGCTGCGCTACGTCTACCGGCTCGATCGCTGATCGGCGAAGCGGCGAACGAATGACCGGGGCTGGAGTCGAGACGCTGCGCGGTCGGTTCAGCCAGGTGATCGCGACGCTCTTTCCGGGTTACTTCGCCCTGGTGATGGCGACGGGCATCGTCTCGATCGCCAGTCAGCTCCTCGGCTTTCCGGTACCGGCGCGGCTGCTCCTGGCGGCGAATCTCGTCTTCTACGCGATCCTTCTCGCACTGACTTGCGTGCGGGCCGTCCGCTTTCCCCGGCGCCTGCTCGCTGATCTCGCCGATCACTCTCGGGGCCCGGGATATTTCACCCTGGTGGCGGCGACGAACGTTCTCGGCAGCCAGTGTCTGCGTGTCGCCGGCTGGCGAGGCGCCGCAGAGGTGTGCTTCGCCGCCGGGCTTGGCCTGTGGGTGCTAGTGATGTACTCCTTCTTCCTCGCCGTCGTCGTGCGCGAAAACAAGCCGACGCTGGGTCAGGGAATCAACGGCGCCTGGTTGCTGGCGACGGTGTCGACGCAGTCGGTCGCGGTCCTCGGGGCGAGCCTGGTGGATCCGTTCGGCTGGTCCGCGCCGATCGTGCTCTTCGGCGCCCTGGTTCTGTTTCTGATCGGTTGCATGCTCTACCTGTCGATCATTACCCTCATCTTCTATCGCTTCACTTTTCTCGAGCTCGAGACCGCGACCCTCACCCCGCCCTATTGGATCAGCATGGGAGCGGTGGCGATCACCGCGCTCGCCGGCGCCACCTTGCTGCTCGCCGCCGATCGCTCTCCGCTGCTCTCCGAGCTTGCGCCGTTCCTGCGCGGCTTCACGCTCTTCTTCTGGGCGGCGGGCAGCTGGTGGATCCCGCTGCTGTTGCTGCTCGGCGCCTGGCGCCACCTCTGGCGCCGGCACGCGCTCACCTATGACCCGCAGTATTGGGCGATGGTCTTCCCACTCGGGATGTACGCCGCCGCCACCTGGCAGCTCGCCGCCGCGCTTCCCATGCCACCGCTCGCCGCGCTGGCTCGCGCCACGCTGCCGGTCGCGTTGTTCGCCTGGGCCGCCACCGCACTGGGCATGGTCCACTCCTGGTGGCGGTGGAGCCGCGAGTACCGAAGCGGGCGGCCACAGGGAAACGAGGCGGCTTGATTCTGTTTGACCCTCCCCATCAGGCCGGCAGCCTGCCAACCAGCTCTCTAGAACCGAGCGGCCCGGGCTCGGCGATTAGTGAGCGAGCGGCGTCGACCTGGTCCCAGGTGTTCCACAGCAGGATCCCGCGCACCCTGCGCTCGCGCAAGTAGTAGACCACTCCCTTGCGAAAGGGCTCGCGCCAGTCCGCTACCATCTCCCCGCGGGGGTCCATCTGCCCGACAGCTTCGTAGCCGAGCTCGAACAGGTCCGAGTAGAAGAACGGCAGGTGCGAGTAGGACGCGGGATCGCCCGCCATGGCGCGGCCCGCCGCGTGGCCCATGGTGACCGCATTGTCCTCGTGCTCGACGCGCATGCGGCCGAGCGACGGCGCGTCGAAGCGAGCGACGTCGCCGGCGGCGAAGACGTCGGGATGAGAGGTTCGCAGGCCCGCGTCCACGATGAT
This sequence comes from Thermoanaerobaculia bacterium, assembly GCA_018057705.1. Taxonomy (NCBI): domain Bacteria; kingdom Pseudomonadati; phylum Acidobacteriota; class Thermoanaerobaculia; species Thermoanaerobaculia bacterium. The sequence goes on from JAGPDF010000015.1 coordinate 14,239, forward strand.
TCCGTCATCGACTTCGAGGCCGGACTGCGTGGCCAGATCCGTGTTGGGCACGATGCCGATGCCGGCCACGACCGCGTCCACGGTGACCTTGCGCCCACTCTTGGTCTCGAGCACCTGTTGCGAGCCGCTCCGGCTCAGGCCGGTCACCCTCTCGCCCCGCAGGGCTTCTACGCCGTGTTCCGCGTAGTAGCCGACCAGGAACCGAGCCAGGTCGGCAGGGAAAAGCCGCGCACCGATCCCGTCTTCAGGGAAGAGCAGCGTCACTTTGCTCCCTTGCATGGCGAGGGCGGCTGCGACCTCGGAGCCGATGAAGCCGCCGCCGATCACCGCGAAGCTCTTACCCTGCTCGGCCATGGCGTGAAGGCGGCGGAAGTCGGCGAGAGTGCGGAAGTAGATCGTCTCCTCGCCGCCGAACGGCAGGTGTCGTGGCGTGCCGCCGGTCGCGATGAGGAGCTTCTCGAAGGTGTACTCCGCGCCGTCATTGTCGGTCACCTTCTTGCCGTGCAAGTCGAGAGCCGTTGCACGCCGGCCGAGGAGGAGGTCCACTCCATGCTCGGCGGTGTTCCTCCACACGCTCTCCAGCGGATCCCCCTTCCAGAGCCCCTTGGAGAGCGGTGGCCGGGCGTACGGCGGGTCGGTCTCTTCGCCGATGAGCCCGATGGGGCGGACGGCGTCGAGCTCGCGAATGCCGCGCACCGCGGCATCCGCCGCCATGCCGCCGCCGAGGATGAGGTACGGATAGTGTGCCATCTTCATGCTCCTTTCATCGCCTGCCGCTTACCGGCTCCGGGCGACTGCTCGCCTGACGTCGTCGTCTGTTCCTCTTTCGTTTCGCGGGAGTGCGCCAGGCTGTCCAGAGCGAGGGCGGAATGCGCGTAGGCGGCTCCGGCACGCATCTCCGCAGCCACCCAGATCGCCTCCATGATCTCCTCGGGTGCGGCGCCGTGACGTTCGGCAGCACGGGTATGGGCGCGAATGCAGTACGGGCACTGCGTAACGTGCGCGACAGCGACCGCGATCAGCTGCTTCGCTTTCACCGGCAGCGCCCCGTCTGCGAAAACGCTCTGGCTGAAGGCCCGGAAGGTATCGGCAGGCCCGGGGGCCAGTCGGCGGCGTTTCTCGGCGAGGTCGAGGGTCGAGCGAGGGTACATCTCGTGGGGTTCCGGCATGGGCTGCTCCCTTCAGGATCCTCCCGTCACCGCGGCGTTTGACGCGGCCGCGGCACGACTGCATGATGGGAGACGGCGGAATCCACCGCAATGGTCGGTTCGTACCGTGCCGGTACCCAATTGGCTCATGCGTGCCTGTTGGGGCGGCCTCCGGGAGGACGCCACGCCTGTTCCGCGCAGAGGAGCGACAATGCTGGAAGCGGAGATATTCACCTTGCTCGAGCAGACGGCCGATGCCGCGTATTCGGTCACCGAGGAGGGCGAAATCTGCTCCTGGAACAACGCCGCCGAAGAGCTCTTTGGCTATCCCGCCGGGGAGGTTCTGGGCCGCAACATCCACGAGGTGCTCGAGGCTCGCGACGCCCTGGGCACCCAAGTGCTCGCGGGCGACGGTGAGGCTGCGGTCCGCCGATGGAACCGGACGTCCCCGGGGATCCCCAACTTCGATCTCGAGGTCCGCACGCGGTCCGACCGGCGGATCTGGGTGAACGTCTCGACGATCGTGCTCGACCCTCCGCGCTCGGGGCGCCGCCTCTTCCTGCGGCTGGCACGTGATATCTCCCAGCGCCGTCGCGACGCGGAGCTCCTTCAGCGGGTGCTGGGAGCCGCCCGCCAGCTCGTGGCGGTCGCCGGCGACTCGTCCAGCCATGCGCAGATCGAGCCGCTCTCCGACCAGGAGATTCGGATCCTGAAGCTGTTCGCCGAGGGCCGCGACTCCACCGGCATCGCCCGCATGCTGAAGATTTCCGCGCATACGCTGCGCAACCACCTCCACCACATCAACCGCAAGCTCCGCACCCATAGCCGCCTCGAGGCGGTAACCCACGCGCAGCGGCGCGGGCTGATCGACTAGCTGCGGCGCCGGCCCAGCTCACAGCTGCACCGCGCTCGCCACGCTCGGTTGCCCGGGCGGCGCATCGATAAGAACTCCGTCAAGTATCGGAGAGGCCTCGCGGGTCGGGAGGGCGGGTTTCTTGCCGAGCCTCCTGAGGCTCTCCGCTACGCGCTCCGGGCGGCCCCAGTCACTCCACTCGATGTTGGCGAGTGACAGGACCAGGGCAGCTTCTGGACAGCGCTGCACTAGATCCCGCGAGAAGTCGGCATGCGGCATCCGGTGATAGGCCCGGCTGATGGCGCGATCGATCTCTGCCTTGGAGGGCTCTCCGAGCGAAGCGCCGAGCTCGCGGCAGAGAGCATAGAGCGGAAGCATCATTTCGGGCAGGAGTTGCTGGCCCAGCCGCCACAGAGTGTCGACGCGGGCGGCAAAGATCATGGTGTTCCACAGCCCCCCGCGGGCGAGGAACCGCTCGGCTCGCTCGCGGTCAGGCTTCTCCTCGAAACCAGCCACCGGCCGAAGTGGGAGCGAGTGCTGCTGAGTGGCGGGCAGGATCCAGCCGAAGTCGGTCTCGGGCCAGAGCGGCCTGGCGCCCAGCATTACCAATCTCCCTGGCTGCTCGGCCGCTTCGCGGCATGCGGCTTCGGCCAGGGCGATGAAGTCCGCCTTGGGATGGATGAAGTGATCCGACGGCATGACGACGACCGTCGCCGAGGGGTCGCGGGCAGCGACGAGCGCGGTTGGCAGGAAGATGCCCGGCGCCGTACCGCGATCGGCTGGCTGTTCGATGACCGCCCCTGGCGCTGGCTCCTCGATGCCGTCGAGGAATTGGAGATGCCCTCGGCCCACGATGGTGGTCACTTGGTCCGGCGGAGCCATGGCCCGCGCGCGGTCCCACGTATGGCCGAGCATGGAACGGCGGCCGGAGAACGCGCAGTACTGCTTCGGGCGTTCCTCACCCAGCCAGCTGCGGATGAAAGACTGCATTCGCCGCCCTTCGCCGCCCGCGAGCACGATCGGCCAGACGCTGGAACTGCTTCTCATCCTGGTCTCCTTATTCGGGCCGCCGTCGACCGCTTGGGCCCGAATCGATCCTGGTCGGACTTTGCCCCTGTGGCAATGATCTGTTTGTCCCGAGAACAAGGACGGGCGTCATGCGCGACGCACTTCGGACAATCGCGCCGGCGCACGAAGCCGGCGCTGGCGATGGGCGTGCTGCGAGTGACCGTTGGCTCCTCACACGGTACGAACGAGCCATTGCGGTTCGTGCCGAGCGCGCTCAACATGCTCTCGGAGCGCGAGCAGAGAGTGTGGCCAAGCTGCTCGTTCCGTCTTACAGGCCAGCGACTCAGTCGCAAGGAGCACCTCATGAAATCGCCCACGGTTGCAGTCGTTCTCGCGATCATTCTCGCCTTCGCAGTGGTGGGAGTGTGCGCCTTCGCAACAGCCGACACGCGGGTCGCGCCGAAGAGCGCCGTCGTTGCCGCTGGCTTCGCGGCGATTCTCGGCCTGAGGTCTTCGGTCGGCGACACCGTCGAGGGGAGGGTCGCGGTCACCCATCGTCGCGCGAAACGGGGAGCACCTCCGGCGCCGGCGGACCTGCAGCGCTATCGAAGCGTCTTGGCGATCCAGGTCTCCGTCGACGATCTCCTGGACCGGAGCAGGCGAGCCATGCAGGAAAGGACGTATCTGTGATCGCGCTGAAGCGCGCCTACGAACCGGTCACGCGCGACGATGGAGTCCGCTTCCTGGTCGAACGTCTGTGGCCCCGCGGCGTCACGAAGGAGAAGCTGAGGGTGGGTGCTTGGCTGAAGGAAGTCGCACCTACGACGGAGCTCCGGAAGTGGTTCAGCCATGATCCGGACAAGTGGTCCCGATTCCGCGCCCGCTACTTTCGCGAGCTCGACGCAGCGCCCGAGGCGTGGCGGCCACTTCTCTCCGCGGCAAGGCGCGGGACGGTGACTCTGGTCTACAGCTCTCATGACGAGCGACACAACAACGCCGTGGCGCTGAGGGACTACCTCGAGAACCGCCACGGTTCGTCGGCGAAGACGCCGCCCATGGCCACAGCTCGTACGCGGCGGATCCCGGAATGACGATGCCGTCCGGTGCGCGGGAGGGGCTGATCCCTTTCCTGAATGAAAGCAAAGCTGGCGTGCGCGACCGGAGCGATGCGTGAAGCCGACCCAACGACTGCAAGAGGTCGGGCAAAGCCTGTGGCTCGACAACATCGCTCGCGGGCTGCTGACAGATGGCACCTTGCGGCGGTACATTGCCGAGCTGTCGGTGACCGGCCTCACGTCGAACCCCACGATTTTCGATCATGCCATCAGAGATGGCGGCGCCTACGACAGCGGCATCCGCCGGAAAGCAGCTGAAGGCACGACGGGCCAGGGTTTGTTCTTCGATCTCGCCCTCGAGGACTTGACCCAGGCCGCCGAGCTCTTCCGCCCCGCTTACGACCGCACCGGGGGCGTCGATGGGTGGGTGTCGTTGGAGGTGTCGCCGCTGCTGGCCAACGATACGGCGGGGACGATCGCGGCGGCAGCGCAGCTTCACACGCGAGCCAATTGCTCCAACCTCTTCATCAAGATCCCGGGCACGCCGGAGGGTATTCCCGCGATCGAGGCGTCGATCCTCGCCGGAGTGCCGATCAATGTGACGCTCTTGTTTTCCACCGACCAGTACCTCGCGGCGGCCGAGGCCTACGTGCGAGGGCTCGAGCGGAGGCTTGCGGCCGGCCTGAATCCGCGGGTCGATTCCGTCGCGTCACTGTTCGTCAGCCGCTGGGATGTGGCGGTCAAGGACCTGGCACCCCGGGAGCTGCGCAATCGTCTGGGTATCGCCGTGGCTCGGCGCACGTACAAGGCCTACCGCGATCTTCTGGCGTCGGCCCGGTGGCGGCGATTGGCGGCCGCGGGCGCCCGAACGCAACGCCTGCTTTGGGCCAGCACGGGAACCAAGGATCCTGGTGCGCCGGATACGATGTACATTGAGGCGCTGGCCGCGCCGGAGACCATCAACACGATCCCGGACAGGACGTTGCTCGCCTTTGCCGACCACGGGCATCTGAGTGGGGAGATGCCGGCCGATGGTGGCGATGCCGAAGAGACACTCGCCTCCTTCCGGCGGATCGGGGTGGACGATACGGCCCTCGCGACCCGGCTCCAGCGCGAAGGCATTGTGTCCTTCGACCGATCGTGGCAGGAGTTGCTGGCCCGCATTGAGTCGAAAATCGCCGCGATCGAGCAGGTCGATCACTCCAGTCCGGGGCGACCATGAACGGTGGTGGAAAAAGGGCGAGGATCTCCTCGTCGCAGCGTGAGCCGGGCCTTCGCGGCTACGACCGACCGCTCTACCTGCTGCCGTTCGACCACCGGCATTCCTACTTGACCGGGATGTTCAACGCCACGCCTCCGCTGACAGCGGACGAATGTGCTGCGGTCATCGACAGCAAGCGGGTGATCTACGACGGGTTCCAGCAGGCGCTCGGCCGTGAGCTGCCGCTTGCTTCCGCCGGCATCCTGGCCGACGAGGAATTCGGCGCCGGCATCCTGCGCGACGCGGCCAGGAACGGATACGTGACTGCGTTGGCTATCGAGAAGAGCGGCTCGGACGAGTTCGAGTTCGAGTACGGCACAGAGTTCGCCGAGCACATCGAGGCGTTCGAGCCTACCTTCGCGAAGGTGCTGGTGCGCTACAACCCGGAAGGCGACGAGGCGCTCAATCAGCGGCAAACTGCCCGGCTGAGACAGATTTCCGACTACTGTCGGAGGTCGAGCCAGCTCTTCATGTTCGAGCTCCTGGTGCCAGCGACGGAGGCGCAAGACGTCGCGACCTACGATCTGCGGACGCGGCCGGGATTGATGCTTCAGGCCATCCGCAGGTTGCAGGATGCGGGTGTCGAGCCGGATGTCTGGAAGATCGAAGGGCTCGACCGCCGCGAGGACTGCGAGCGCGTCGTCGCCACCGTGCGGCGCGACGGTCGGCGCGGAGTGGGCTGCATCGTATTGGGACGCAGTGCCGATGAGAAGAAGGTAGCGGTCTGGCTCGAGACCGCCGGGTCCGTTCCGGGGTACATCGGTTTCGCGGTCGGACGGACTACCTTCTGGGAACCGGTGGCAGACTACCTGGCGCACGACACGACGCGGCCGGAGGCGGTCTTCCGCATCGCGCAACGCTACCGCGCTTGGGCGGCGATCTTCGAGCGGGCGCGGTCGGTGGCCGACTGAATCTATGCCGCGAGAAACTGCAGCAGCCTCCGCCTATCCCACTCTCGAAGGATTGCTGACTGCCGTGCGGAGCTGTCGGGCGTGCGAAGTGGATCTTCCGCTGGGCCCGCGCCCGGTGCTGAGCGCCAGCGCAACCGCACGCATCCTCGTCGTGGGCCAAGCCCCCGGTGTGCGGGTGCACTTGACGGGCATTCCGTGGGACGACGCGAGCGGGGCGCGGTTACGCGGGTGGATGGGTGTGGACGAGGACGCCTTTCATGACGAATCGAGAATCGCGATCATTCCCATCGGCTTTTGCTATCCCGGGCGCGGGAGAGGTGGTGATTTACCACCGCGCCGTGAATGCGCCGCGCTCTGGCTCGACCAGCTGCTCGCCCGCCTGCCCCGGATCGAGCTGACTCTGCTCGTCGGGCAGCATGCTCAACGCCGCTTCCTCGGTCCCCGCCGCAAACCGTCGTTGGCCGAGACGGTCAAGGCCTGGCGGGAGTACGCGCCGCAATATCTGCCGCTGCCCCACCCCTCGCCGCGCAATCAACCGTGGTTCCGGCAGCACCCCTGGTTCGAGCGGCAGCTCGTCCCGGTGTTACGCGCGCAGATCAACGCATTTTCTGCTCGCTGACGTCCGGACCGGCGAGGCATGGCAGTTGGAACCGGCAGTTCACTTCGCCGGGTCCAGGGCTCGAAGTGTAAATCTCCGCAGCAGAGTGAGAAAAGAAATGGTGGACCAAATCACTCTGAGTTCGAACACCCCAGGAAGTTCGAACACCCTGATTTTCTGGCTCCGGGAAGTCGCGGCATTGAGGCAGGCGGCGTGAGTTCGATGCCGTTGAAGGGCCTGTCTCCGGGTTCCGTACGCCGTCTCCGGAGGAGCCCGGCAGGGCGCCTCGCCGGGACCGGCGTCCCTCTCTGGTCTCCGCTGCAAGGCAGCGGAGCGGAGGGGCAGTATGCCTGGAAAGACCGCTTGGAAGTCCGCGACCCCGCAGCTCTCGTTGGTCCTCCCTGGCGCCCCGGCGTCACAGTTTCATTCTCCAGATGTTGAGACCAGGCCCCGCAAATCCAGGCGCGCCGGCAGCCTGATCCGGCAGTCGCTCTACCTCGACCAGGAGGATGCCTACGCCGCCGGCGAAGTCGGTTTCCTGGCCCGGGCCCTGGTGCAGGCGACCCTTCCGCACAGCGACCCGAAGGCCAACGAGTTCGTCCGGCGGAACGGACACTTCACCCTGTCCATCCTTGCCCCGAAGGACGTCGGGCTGCCGTACGGCCGCTATCCGCGCCTGGTCCTCGCCTACCTCACGACCGAGGCGGTGCGCCGCAAGAGCCCCGACGTCGAGCTCGGCGGCCACTTCTCGCGCTTCTGCGCTGCCCTCGGGATCCCGCCGACCACGGGACCGCGTGGGTCGTTGCCGCAGCTCCGCGACCAGCTCCAGCGTCTCTTCGCCTCGACCTTCCAGTGCATCTTCCACGACGAGAGCCAGGGGAGACACGCTGGCGATGGCTTCCTGATCGCCGAGAAGCGGGAACTCTGGTGGGACCCGCGGCTGAGGAAGGGCGAGGCTGCGTGGGGGTCCCACGTCGTTCTCTCGGACCGGTTCTATCGGGAGGCGACTGAAGCGCCGGTCCCGCTCGACTTGCGGGTCCTTCGCGCCCTCCGGTCGCCGTTCGAGATCGACATCTACGTCTGGTTGACCTGGCGCTTCTTTCGTCTGCGGAAGCCGGTCACCATCCCGTGGGCCTCTCTGGCGCTCCAGTTCGGCTGCGGCTACGCCAATCCCCGGCACTTCAAGAAGCGGTTCCTCGGCTACCTTCGGAGCGTCATCGACTACTACCCCGGCGTCAGGCTCGAGAGCTTGGCCACCGGCTTGCTGCTCAAGCCCTCGCCGACGCACATCGGGCAGCGGCCTGCAAAGGGCTGAGCGGAGCATGGTGGTCAGCACGGAAGTTAACCGTGGGTTAACAGTCGTGCGTCATGAGCGCCGTAGCTCGAAGGAACGGAACCGGCCGGATGGCGACGGACTCTTCGCCGTCGCACCGGCCCAGAGCATCCAGGCGAACGTCGCTGCCGACCTCGTGCGGCAAGGGATCCTCCAAGCGCGTCGGCGCGGGATCGTTTCCGCGAAGGATGAAGCTCGACTTCTTGCCGAGCTTGGCAGCTGGGGTAGGACGGTAGCCGCGCGATGACCGCCCGCCAGTAAGCCGCGCCGCTGGCCTTCGAGCAGGCGCTCGAATAGCGGCTCAAGTCCTCGTTGGCCACCGGCGTTGAATTCGCTCGGCGACGCCAATTGCTCGTCTTCAATCGCTTCCTCGCTCGCCTCGCCCACGTCGATGGCGACGCCGTCGCACTCGAGGGAGACTCGTCCTCGAAACCTCGTTGAGGATCTCGAGGTAGCTGCGTCGCATCTCGTAGCTCATCGATCATCCTTCAGTTGGATCGTCAAGGCGGATCGTCGACTCGTATCTCCTTCGTCTCGAGAACCTGGGCCGCCTCCCCATTTGGGTTGGACCGACCCTCCGCGCGGGTGGTGCATGTCCGCGAATTCCGGCCTACCTTTTCAACCCAGAAGGGTGGTCGTTTCGTGGTCTTCCACCAAGTCCTGCCTCGGCTGCCCTTTTCTGGGCAGGCTCCCATCGAGAAGTGGATATGAACAATGACCTTGGTTTGGCGTCCGGCCGATTGCTTCCGGGGCGCAGTCTCGTCGACTTGGATTTTCTCAGGAAGGGGAGGGTCTTTATGTTCTCTTTGCTCAAGGGGCGCTCGGTGGCCCTTATCGCGGTTGCGTTCTTCGTTTCCATACTCTACTCGTCGGCGGCTCACGCGAGCGATAGGTTCTTTCCCGCTCGCGATAATGGGGTACCAGGAAGCTACGGCGTTACGCTCCTCCGGCCAGTCGCGAGCTCAACGCCCGAGCTTCTCGTAGGCACGGTCGGCGGGAGGCTGGGGTACATCTATCGCTTCGTGTTGAACGGGTTCGAGGCTGAACTGACCGAATATCAAGCGGAACGTCTGGCCCGGCACCCATTGGTCAAGAGCGTCGTTCAAGAGACGTATCTCCGCGACCAGGTAAGCTATACCCTGCCTCATTGCTACGAGGACTTCGATACGAATACACGTACATTGCCGCCACTCCCCGGCCCGGGCAATCCCGTTCCTCAGCAGACGTTGGATTGTGCGGATCCCGCGCCTGGGGGAGACTGCATCGACAATTGGGGGGTAGATCGCGTCGACCAATACGGGCTGCCGCGCGATGAGGAGTTCAGCTATCGTCAGGCGTCTGGAAACGTCAGAGTATTCGTCGTCGACAGGGGAGTCGCTCGGGACAACCGAGAGTTCGACGATGCCTCGGGGACCTCTCGCGTCTCCCCCGGCATCGACACCAACTGTGCGACCTTCCCGAACAACTGCAATCCAGGGGATGCGCCATGCGAGAACCAGTTTGATGTCGGAAAAGGCCATGGCACGCACGTGGCCGGGATTCTCGGAGGAAGGACCTTCGGATTGGCAAGGGATGTCGAGATCGTTCCCATCAAGGCGCTCTGCCCGGGCTACACCACCACGCACTTTAAGCGCGCGCTCGATTGGATCCTGGGTGAACACTTGGCTTCAGCGGCAGAGACCGCGATAGTGAACCTCAGCGGCCTTAATGTCGCTTGCTACGCTGACCTGGGCTGCAGCTCTGGGGCTCAGCTTCGAGAGGCTGTCATCAACGTGGCGAGCCGGAACAATTTATTGCTTGTACAGTCGGCAGGTAATCAGTCATTCACACCCTTGCCCGACCCGCCCGGAGGCTTCAATGGGCTGGTTAGTGCATGTGACTACACCTTTGGCGACGAGGATCGCTACACAGTTCCCTCTGAAGCTGCGGCAATTGCCCGCATACTCGTCGCGGCAGGAAGCGACGAGATTGACGGTCTCTGGCGAAGTGAATCGGGCGATTACGGCGATCCGATCGGCTCGAACGTCGGCGAGTGTGTCGACGTCTTCTCTCCAGCCGCCCATATCGTCTCGGCCTTCTTCCCTCTGGATCCAGGCTCCTCTGACCCCGATGAAATCGTCTGTCAGCTCTCGGGGACGTCGATGGCTGCGCCCCACGTTTCTGGAGTCGCGGCGATGATTCTTCAGAACAGTCCCACTATGAATTCTGCGGCGTTGAAGGCGATGATTCTCAACTGGACGGAGCGGGACGCGTTACAGTCGAATCCAACGGATCCCAACTACATCGGAACCGGATCTCCAAATCGCCTCCTGCACTGGGATCCGAGTGCGATCTCCCGGGACGGTTTCGAAACCGGAGACATGCGTCTCTGGTCGGTTTCGCCCTAGCACCGTCATGAAAGACAGCCTCGACCTCGAGCGCCTCCTGGTTCCACTGGCAATCGCCGCCACTTTCAGCGTGGCGGCGTCGTTTTCGCTCCCCGCTGTCGCCTTCGCCGCTTCTTTCCGAGGTCTGGGGGTATTGCCAGGAGGGGAATACCCTTACAGCAAGGCCTTGGATATTTCGGCGGACGGCTCCGTCGTCGTCGGAGAGAGTCTGTCAGCCAATGGCCTCGAGGCCTTCCGCTGGAGCGCCTCGACGGGAATGGTGGGCTTGGGCAATCTCGGCGGCGTGGAATCCTTCAGTAGCGCTCTTGGCGTTTCGGCGGACGGCCTGGTGGTGGTCGGCGGAAGCTCATCGCCGCAGTCGGGCTCTCGGAGCGAGGCCTTTCGTTGGACAGCAGCCACCGGGATGGTTGGCCTTGGCGCTCTGCCGGGTGGAGAGGAATACTCGAGTGCTGCCTCCGGGGTCTCGGGCGACGGGTCGGTCGCGACGGGAAGCAGCACTTCCGACCTGTCCCCGACCTGGGGCGAAGCCTTCCGCTGGACCGAGGTGACGGGGCTCGTGGGGCTGGGCGTGCTACCTGGAAGCGAGATTCCAACCACCGTTCCGGAACGGATTTCGGCCGATGGGACGGTCGTAGTCGGCTGGGCCTTTACCGAGAACGGTCGCGAGGCGTTCCGGTGGTCGGAGGCTGATGGGCTGGTCGGCCTGGGCGACCTGCCGGCTGGCAATTTCGACAGTTGGGCAAGGGGAGTCTCGGCGGAGGGGTCGGTGATCGTGGGCTCCGCACTCAACCCGGGTCCGACGTCTTTTCTCTGGGCGGCAGCGACGGGCTTGGTGGACCTGGGAAGGCCGCCTGGGGGGAATAGCAGCTCGGCTTGGGGTGTGTCCGCCGACGGCTTGGTAGTCGTGGGTGATGCGGGTGTGGCTGGCGAACGTGTTCCGGCCATCTGGGACGAGAGCCACGGTATGCGAAACCTCGTAGATGTTCTCGTCGATCTTGGTCTGGCCTCGGACATGGCGGGCTGGGACCTGGAACTGGCGAAAGCGGTCTCGGCCGACGGACTGACGGTCGTCGGCTGGGGGTACAACGCCTCCGGAGGGCAGGAGGCCTGGATCGCGAACCTCGGGCAGCCGAGCCTGGTCGAGATCCCGACCGTGTCGAGAGCGGCGCTCATTGTCTTCGGTGCGCTTCTAGCGACTGTCGCGCTCGTTACACTCCGCTTGCGCTGAAGTCGCGCAGTGGAGGCATTGCGGCTCCCTTGCGAAGAATCGTCGAAGTCCGCGTTGTCGGCCTTGCCGGGTGTGGCCTAGGCGGACGCCCCGAAATCTCGAACGGCACGGGGACCGGATGAGTTGGCGCGAGAGCTACGCGCGCAGCCAGTAGGTTTTCGAACACCGCCCATCTCGTTGAAGCGGCGAGGGTTACCGCTTGGTGTGGCTTGAGGCGTGTCGTTTGGTACAAAGCGTAAGTGCTTAGCGCAGAGTGATTTGAGAATGGTGGACCAAATCACTCTGAGTTCGAACACCCCAGGAAGTTCGAACACCCTGATTTTCTGGCTCCGGGAGGTCGCGGCAATGAGGCAGGCGGCATGACGCCGATGGCGTCGAAAGGCCTGTCTCCGGGTTCCGCACGCTCACCTCAGAAGCGCCCTGAATGGCGCCCTGTGGGGACCGGCGTCCCTCGCTGGGTTCCGCTGCAAGGCAGCGGAGCGGAGGGGCCCTATGTCTTGGAAGACCGCTTGGAAGTCCGCGACCCCGCATCTCTCGTTGGTCCTCCCTGGCGCCCCGGCGTCACAGTTTCATTCTCCAGATGTTGAGATCGGGTCCCGCAAGTCCAGGCGCTCGGGCAGCCTGATCCGGCAGGCGCTCTACCTCGACCAGGAGGACGCCTACGCTGCCGGTGAGGTCGGTTTCCTGGCCCGGGCCCTGGTGCAGGCGACCCTTCCGCACAGCGACCCGAAGGCCAACGAGTTCGTCCGGCGGAACGGACACTTCACCCTGTCCATCCTCGCGCCCAAGGAAGTCGGACTGCCGTACGGCCGGTATCCGCGCCTGGTCCTCGCCTACCTCACGACCGAGGCGGTGCGCCGCAAGAGTCCGGACATCGAGCTCGGTAGCCACTTCTCGCACTTCTGTGCCTCCCTCGGGATCCCGCCGACCACGGGACCGCGGGGGTCCTTGCCGCAGCTCCGCGACCAACTCCAGCGTCTCTTCGCCTCGACCTTTCAGTGCATCTTCGACGACGAGAGCCAGGGGAGACACGCTGGCGACGGCTTCTTGATCGCCGAGAAGCGAGAGCTCTGGTGGGACCCGCGGCCGAGGAAGGCCGCCGCGGCCTGGGGGTCTCACGTTGTTCTGTCGGATCGGTTCTTCCGGGAGGCGACCGAAGCGCCGGTCCCGCTTGACTTGCGGGTCCTGCGCGCTCTGCGGTCGCCGTTCGAGATCGACATCTATGTCTGGCTGACCTGGCGCTTCTTCCGCCTGAGGAAGCCGGTCACCATCCCTTGGGCCTCGCTGGCGCTCCAGTTCGGCTGCGGCTACGCCAACCTCCGGCACTTCAAGAAGCGGTTCCTCGGGTACCTACAGAGCGTCATCGACTACTACCCGGAGGTGAGGCTGGAGAGTATGGCGACAGGGCTCGTGCTGAAACCTTCGCCGAGTCACGTCGACAGCCGGCCGGCGCGGCGCTGACCGCCGCGGCGCCTGCAAGATGAGTGGGCGTCTGCTGTCACAGATTCACTCGCGCGCGGCCGGCAGCCCGTACTCTTTGATCTTGCGATAGAGCGTGGCCGCGCCGATGCCGAGCTGCTGCGCGGTGCGGGTGCGGTTGCCGTCATTGGCCCGCAGAACCGCCGCGACGAATTCGCGCTCCATCTCCTGCAGGGTCCGCACGCTGCCCGCGGCGGGCACCCCCGGGAGCGCCAGGCCGACCTCCTCCGGCAGGTCGTCGACGTCGATCCGGTGGCTGCGCGCGAGGACGACCGCCCGCTCGACGGCATTCTCGAGCTCGCGGACGTTGCCGGGCCAGTCGTAGCGCACCAGCTGCTGCGCCGCCGCGGGAGTGAACCCGCTCACCTTGCGGCCGAGGCGCGTGCCGGCGTCGACGAGGAAGGTGCGGGCGAGCGGCAGAATGTCGTCGCGGCGCTCGCGCAGCGGCGGCACGCGGATCTCGATCACCCGCAGCCGGTAGTAGAGGTCCTGCCGGAAGCGGGCGGCGTGCACCTCGGCGGCGAGATCGCGATTCGTCGCCGCGACGACCCGCGCGTCGACCTTGCGGTTCTTGTTCTCGCCGACCCGCCGCACCTCGTGCTCCTGGAGCGCGCGCAGGAGTTTCACCTGCATCGCCGGCGGCACCTCGCCGATCTCGTCGAGGAAGAGCGTCCCGCCCTGCGCCGCTTCGAACAGCCCCGGCCGATCCTGGGCGGCACCGGTGAAGGCGCCGCGCGCGTGGCCGAACAGCTCGCTCTCGAGCAGGCTCTCCGGTACGGCGCCGCAGTTGATGGCGACGAACGGTCCGGCGGTACGGGTCGAGGAGTCGTGGATCAGGCGCGCCACCCGCTCCTTGCCGACGCCGCTCTCGCCCGTGACGATGACCGTCGAATCGACCTGGCCGACGCGGCGGGCGAGGTCGACGACTCGACGCATCGCTTCGCTCGCGATCACCATTCCGTCCGGTTCGACCTGTTTCGCCGTACGAGCGCCGAGCTCCTGGCGGCGGGTGCGGAGCTTGCGTTCGACCTTGCGTAGCTCGCTCGTGAGCCGCCCGGCCGTCTCCGTGAGGCAGTCCTCCGCGTAGTAGGGGAGCTCGGCGGCGATCTCGTCGCCCCACTCTTCGCGCGGCCGGGCGAGGACCCGGCAGACGGCGTCCCCCTTGCCGCGGCAGCGGGTCTCGAGCGCGAAAACCTCGCGACCCCAGACGCGGGATAGGTAGCCGCTGGCAAAGCCCGTGAGCGTCCAGCAGACCGGGTGATCGGCTTGGCCGACGTGAACGAGGTGCTGCTCGGCCTCGTAGGAGTCGAGCCAGATCGAGTCGCCGAGTGGCTTCGGTCCTGGCGCGGGGTCGCCCTCTGGCGCCACCGCCACGACCAGACCCTGCAGGGTATGGAGCCGGCCCCCGGCATGCCGCCACTCGTCCTCGTCGTCCCAGGGGAAGGCGGTCCGCAGCGTTTCGGCCGTCCGCCACCCGTGGGCGAAACCGAAACGGGTGAGCACCGCGTGCGCGGCGGCAGCGCCCAGAGTGTCGATGAGGAGCTTGCGCAGCAGGCCGAGCGCGACGGCGTCGAGCAACAGGGCGCGCTCGCCGGCGAAGTGAAGAGGGCCGCCGTCCGGTTCGAAAGTGAGCAGTTCTCTGAGGTCGAGATCACGCGCGCGCATGGGAGGCCTCCCTTTCACTTCGAGAGAGCACTCTATCCACTTGAGATCACGAAAGATGGACGCGGCGCCGACCCCGGCGGAGACGAAGCCGCCGGTCTCGCCTATCATCGCGCGATGGACGCCTGCTCCGCTCTCCCCGGGTTCCCGTCGTGACCAGCGCCCGCGCCGACCGCCTCGTCGTGCCGGTCGATCCCGCTCGCGACCACGTGCTGGGCGGCGTCGACGCCCAGATCACTCTGGTCGAGTACGGCAGCTACGCATGCGAGCACTGCCACGCGGCGCACGAGGTGGTGACGCGCGTGCGCGAGCGGCTGGGCCAGAGGCTGCGCTATGTCTACCGCCACCTGCCGCTCACCGAGCGCCAGCTGGCGACGCGCGCCGCCGAAACGGCCGAGTACGCCGCCGCCACCGCGGTGAACTTCTGGGCCGCGCACGACGCGCTCATGAGCGGTCCGCCCCTCGCCTCGGAGCGCGAGCTCGCGCGCATCGCCGGCGGGCTCGGCGTTCCCCCCGCGGCCGAGCGCGACGCCGGCGCTGTGGCCGCGGCGGACGCCCGCGTGCGCGAAGACGCCCGGAGCGGAATTGACAGCGGCGCCCGCGCCACGCCGACCTTCTTCATCGACGGCCGCCGCTACGAGGGGGCCTGGGACGAGAGCGCTCTGACCGAGGCGCTACTGCGCCCGGTCGGGCACCGGATCCAGGTCGCGTCGCTCGATTTCGCCCGCTGGGCGCCGTCGACCGGCGTGCTGCTGCTGCTCGCCATGCTGGTCGCCCTGGCGCTGAGCAATTCGGCGGCCGGTCCAGGCTTCCTCGGGCGCTGGGAGACGCCGCTCGGCATCCTGCTCGGCGGGCGCTCGTTCGCCCTCTCCGTGCTGGATTGGGTCAACCACGGTCTGCTCACCGTTTTCTTCCTCGTGGTGGGGCTCGAGATCAAGCGCGAGCTGACGGTGGGCCGGCTCGCGTCGCGCCGCGCCGCGGTGCTGCCGATCGCCGCCGCGCTCGGCGGCATGACGCTGCCGGCGCTCATCTACCTCGCGCTCGTCCCGAGCGGACCGCTCGCGGTGGGCTGGGGCCTGACGATCGCCACGGACACCGCGTTCGCGGTCGCGCTGATCGCGGTTCTGGGCGCCCGCGTCTCGCTGGACCTGCGGGTCTTTCTCACCGCCGCAGTCATCGTGGACGATCTGGTCGCGATCGCGCTGGTGGCGCTCCTCTACACGGAGACGATCGCGCTCGGCTATCTGGCGGCGGCGGCCGTCGTCACCGGCCTTCTGGTGAAGCTCAACCGGTGGAGTGTCTACCGCGCGCTGCCGTACGCGGCGCTCGGTGTCGTGCTCTGGTTTTGCCTGCACGAAGCCGGCGTGCACGCGACACTCGCGGGCGTGATCCTGGCCTTGGTGACGCCGACGCGGCCGCCGGCCAACCTCTCGGCGCTGATGGCCCAGGCCCAGGCCGCCATCCAGGCGGAGTCGCCAGCCGGAGGAGGGAGAGCGCGGCGCAGCCCTTCCGAGCACCTGCTCCGCGAGATGGACGCGATCCACGATCGCATCGAGTCGCCCGCCAGCAAGCTCCTGCGCTCGATCGAGCCCTGGTCCAGCTACGCCGTGCTGCCGCTCTTCGCGCTCGCCAACGCGGGCTTCGTCTGGTCCTCTGGCATCCTCGACGGCCACGGGCGGATGGTGCTCGCGATCGTGTTGGGGCTCGCGGTCGGAAAACCGGTCGGGATCTTCGCCGGCGCGTGGCTTGCCGTCCGCTCCGGGATCGCCACCAAGCCCGCGACCTACGGCTGGCGCCAGCTCGCCGGAGCGGGAGCCCTGGCGGGGATCGGCTTCACGATGTCGCTCTTCATCGCCGGCCAGGCCTTTCCGGACCCGGCCGACTTCGCCGCGGCGAAGGTCGCGATCTACCTCGCCTCGCTGATCTCGGGCGCGGCGGGGCTGACGATCCTCTGGCGGCGCGGAGGAACGCCCTCATCGGAGACGGAACGGCAATGAACGACCCCGAAGCCGCAGCGCCCATTCGATCGGCGAGACGCGCGGCTTCATGAAGGCCATCCTCGACGGCCCCACCGACCGCATCCTCGGATTCACCATGCTCGGTCACGGTGCCGGCGAGGTGATCGCGGTCGTCCAGACCGCGATGTTGGCCGGGCTGCCCTACACGGCGCTCCGCGACGCCATCCTGACCCATCCGACGATGGCGGAAGGGCTCAACGTCCTCTTCGCGACCGCGCCGGCGGAGCTCGCGTGAATCCGCGCTCCGGCCGGCGTCCTGCTCTCTACTAGCTCAGGCCGATCTGCTGGAGGAACCCCACCAGGTCGTACATGAGGTTTTCCTCGACGATCTGACCGTCATTCCACCTGGCGACCGTGTAGAAGTCCACCTCGAACGACTTGCCGGTCGGTGGGATCTCCTTGCCGCCGACGAACATCGGCCCCTTCATCGTGCCGCGGAAGCGGGCGATCGAACAGGTCCAGTCGCCGGATGCGAAGAACACGCGATACGGCCGGTTGTCGAGCTTCTGATCGGGGAACGTCTTCCAGAACCGGATCGACTCGGCCGTATGGTCCTCGATCCCCACCGTCGGATCGGGTTGTCCCGGCCAGCGCACGATCACGTCGGGTTTGTGGCGTGCACGGAAGATCTCCACGTCCTGAGCGTTCCAAGCGTCGTCCAGCGTCTGCATGAGCTCCATGTTGCGCGCTTCCACGGCCGTCGGCATGTAATCCTCCTGTAAGTGTGGCAGATCGCCTTCTTGCTGACGTCGAAGGAATGCCTCCGCCCGCCAAGGATCAGCGTAGACCGCCTCGTAGCACCGGTCAATCGTCTGGTCGCCGCCGGTCACGGACGAAGGAGGTCAGCCTTGCCGGCTGCGACTCTCATTATGATTGTCTAGTCTATCGAATTGAGTTGATCAGGCGGTGCCAAGAGACGCAGACCGCTGATTTGGTTGACTAGTCAACTATGGCACGGTCCGTGCTCTATCTCCTGGCAACCCCGGCAGCGAATGAAAGACCGGGCTCAACGAAAAGGAGAGACGAACATGACGACCCAGACCTGGCAGATCGACAGCGCCCACTCGGGCATCCACTTCGCCGTCCGGCATCTGGTGATCGCCAAGGTGCGTGGGCAGTTCAGCCGCTGGACCGGCGCGCTCACCGTCCCGGAGGGCGACTTCTCGCAGGCCACCGTCGAGGTGACGATCGACGCCACCTCGATCGAGACCGGCGTCGCCGACCGCGACGCGCACTTGAAGTCGGCCGACTTCTTCGATGTCGAGAAGTTTCCGGAGCTCACCTTCCGCAGTCGTCGAATCGAGCCCAAGGGGAGCGACCGCTTCGCCCTGGTCGGCGACCTGACGATCCGCGGCGTCTCCCGCGAAGTGGCGCTCGATGTCGAGAGCGCCGGTCAGACGAAAGACCCGTGGGGCAACGTCCGCGTCGGCTTCGAGGGCAAGACCGCCGTCGACCGCAAGGAGTTCGGTCTGACCTGGAACCAGGTGCTCGAGGCCGGCGGCGTCATGGTCGGCGACAAGGTCGAGATCGAGATCGAGGTCGAGGCGGTGCGCCAGGACGCGACCGTCGCGGCCTGAGAAGGCCCGAACCGGTTCGCTTCACGACAACGAAATCCGTCGACAAGGGAGAACGGCAATGAACAGCAAACTCGAGAAGTACGGATCGCTCGTCGCCCGCTTCGCGGTCGCCGCGATCTTCGTTTACGGCGGCTGGGGCAAGCTCAACGGGCTCGACGGCACCGCCGCCTACATCGCGTCGAAGGGTCTTCCAGCGGCGGAGCTGGGCGCGCTCTTCGCCGCCCTGCTCGAGCTCGTGGGCGGCCTCGCGATCGCTCTGGGCATCGGCACGCGCTGGGCCGCGCTCGCGCTGGCGATCTTCCTGGTGCCGGCCACCTGGCTCTTCCACAACCCGATCGGTCTGGACGCCGCCGCGGCGCAGATGCAGATGATCCACGTCTACAAGAACCTGGCGATCGCCGGCGGCCTGCTCGCCTTCACCGCCTTCGGCGCGGGACCCCTCGCGCTCGAGGCGAGGACGCGGCGCCCCTGGCAGCCAGGGCAGCTCGGTTTCCGGTCGATCTCACGGTCGGGCGTACAGTCCTGAAGGTGATGCCGGACTCAGGGGAGAACGCAATGGCACCGGAAGCCGAGACCGCGACCACCGGGGGCACTACCGGCGTCCGGCATGCCGCAGCCGCCCGCCGTTTCGAGTGGGCCGAGGAGGGCGAAACGGCGACCCTCACCTACTCCCTCGGCGGCGGCTCGGTCGTCTTCCTCCACACCGGGACCCCGTTGAGGATCCGAGGCCGCGGTATTGCCGCGAAGCTGGTGGCGAGCGGCCTTGCCTTCGCACGCGAGCACGGGCTGACCGTCGTGCCCCTCTGTCCGTACGTTGCGAGCTACATTCGCCGTCACCCCGAAACACTCGAGTTGGTGCGGCCGGACTGGCGAGAACGGCTCGCCGGGCCCGACCCGAACGAGAGGAGGTCCGTGTGAAGCGAATCCAGACATATCCCGCAGCGGGAATCACTGTCACCTTCGATCCCAACGTCTGCGAGCACTCGGGTGTCTGTTTGAAAGCTCTTCCGGCGGTCTTCGATGTCCGCCGTCGCCGCTGGGTCGCCGCCGATGCAGCGAGCCCCGCCGAGGTCGCCGCGGCCATCGACCGCTGCCCGTCGGGAGCGCTGCGCTACGTGCTCGAGCCGGCAACGGAGTCGAAGCCGGCTGTCGAGCTGCCTGAGCCATCGGACAACGACCCGAACGGCTGATTGCTGATCTCAACCGCAGGTACGACCCAGGAAGGGGCAAAGATGAGTGTGACGACTCGCGACATCTTCGGTGCTGCGCCGGCCATCGAGCCGGCGACACCCGGCAGCTACGGCGAGGCGCCGAGCGGCTTCCGCCTGCCGGCGGAAACGTCGGTCGGGGCGGTCACTCTCCAGGTCGCCGACCTCGAGCGATCGCTCGACTTCTACCGCGAAACCCTGGGCCTCGCCCTGCTCGAGCACGATGGCGGTGTGGCCAGGCTCGGAGCGGGCGCTCGTCCGCTCGTCGAGCTGCGCGAACGCCACGGCGCCCGGCCCGCGGGACGCGGCCGGCTGGGACTGTTCCACTTCGCGATCTTGTTGCCGGACCGGCCGGCGCTCGGTCGTTTCGTCCA
The DNA here is from genome assembly GCA_018057705.1 of Thermoanaerobaculia bacterium. NCBI lineage: Bacteria > Pseudomonadati > Acidobacteriota > Thermoanaerobaculia > Thermoanaerobaculia bacterium. The sequence continues at coordinate 34,339 of JAGPDF010000015.1, forward strand.
GCATCTCGCCGACCTCGGCGTCCATGCTGGCGCGGGCGACCACCTGGTCAGCGAAGCGTTCTACCTCTCCGATCCGGACGGGCTCGGCATCGAGGTCTACGCCGACCGTCCGCGCGAGAGCTGGCGCCGCAATGGGCGCGAGCTCCTGATGGCGACCGATCCGGTCGACGTTGCCGGGGTCGTGGCTGCGGGCGGGTACGCCACCTGGACCGGAATGCCGGAAGGCACGACGATGGGGCACGTCCACCTCCACGTCGGCGATTTGGAGCGTGCTTCGCGCTTCTACTCGGAGGCGCTTGGGCTCGACCGTACCGTCTGGAGCTACCCCGGCGCCCTCTTTCTCGCGGCGGGGGGCTACCACCATCACCTCGGTACCAACCTCTGGGCTGGATCGGCGGCTCGGCCGCCAGAAGCCGATCAGGCGCAGCTCCTCGAATGGAGGCTCGAGCTGCCGGACGCCGGATCCCTCCGGAGCGTCGCCGCCAGTCTTGCCTCCGCGGGATTCCCGGCGGAGGTCGCGCCCGAAGGAACCGCGGCCCGAACCTGGGACCCGTGGGGGACGCCCCTCACCCTCGTCGTTCGAAAGGATCAGAGATCATGAAGACCTACCGCATCGGCTACTTCGTCGGGAGTCTCTCGAGCACGTCGATCAACCGCCGGCTGGCGGTGGCGCTCGCGCGGCTCGCGCCGCCCGAGCTCGAGCTCGTGGAGATTCCGATCCGCGACCTGCCGCTCTACAGCCCCGACTACGACGCCGACTACCCTCCGGTCGCCCGCGACTTCAAGGCGGCGATCTCGGCGGTCGACGGCGTGCTGTTCGTGACGCCCGAGTACAACCGGTCGATTCCGGGAGCGCTCAAGAACGCTATCGACTGGGCGAGCCGGCCCTATGGGCAGAACGCGTTCACTCGCAAGCCGAGCGCGGTGATCGGCGCCTCGCCGGGCCGTCTCGGGACGGCCGTCGGCCAGCAGCACCTGCGCAGCATCCTCGGATTCTGCAATTCGCCCCAGATGAACTCGCCCGAGGCGTACGTCCAATTCACCCCCGAGCTGATCACGGCCGCCGGCGAGGTCACCGACGAGGCGATGGAGGAGTTCCTGCGGCGCTTCCTCGGCGAGCTGCGCGACTTCGTCATCCGCGTGCTCACCGTGTTGCCGCGAGCAAGCTGACGGAACGGTCCGTTTCGAGAGGAGGAGTCATGAGCCAGCCCCGCACCCGCATCGAGATCTGGTCCGACATCGCCTGCCCCTGGTGCTACATCGGCGAGCGGCGGTTCTTCCGCGCTCTCGACGCGCGGGCGGACCGCGAGGCCTTTGAGGTCGTCTTCCGGCCGTTCGAGCTCGACCCGGAAGCCCCGGTTCCGGGTGAGCCGCTTCGGGATCGCCTCGCAAGCCGCTACGGCGCCCGCTCGGAAGCCATGATGCGGCAAGCGGGAGGCGCCGCCGCCGGGGAGGCCATCGCGGCCGACTGGGAGCGTGCTCTCACGGCCCGCACCCGGACCGCGCATCGCCTGCTGGTTCTCGCCGCTCGAGAGCACGGCGAGAAGACGCAGCGCCGGCTCGCCGAGCTGTTGTTCGCCGCGCAGTTCGAGCACGGCGGCGACGTTTCCTCCGTCGACGAGCTGACGCGACTCGCTGTTGCGGCCGGGATGGACGAGGCACGCGTTCGCAACCTGCTCGCATCGAACGAGGGGGAGGCGGAGGTCGAGGCCAAGATCGAGCGCGCGGGAAGGCTCGGCATCCATTCGGTGCCGACCTTCGTTCTCGGCGACCGATACGCGGTCGCGGGGGCGCAGTCGACCGCGACCTTCGCCGAGCTGCTCGACGAACTGGTTCGCGAGGCCGCCGCGGCGACAGCGGCTGGGGTCGGAGCGGAGGAGGGAGCCGACTGTGCCAGTGGGGCTTGTATCGCTACCCGGCGAACCGCTGAGATCAGGTGAGTGCAAGACTGTCGATCTCGCGCTCGAAGGCGGAGACCGTACGCGAGCCGGGTGCGACTTTTTCAGTCACGCAACAGAGAGGGAGGGGACCCATGAAGCTCGAGAACCAAGTCATCATCGTCACCGGCGGGGCCAGCGGCATCGGCCTCGAGGCGAGCCAGGCGCTCGCCCGCGAAGGCGCGCGACTCGTCGTCGCCGACTTCAATCTCGACGGCGCGGAGCGGGTCGCGTCCGGGCTCCGCTCGACGGGAGCGCAGGCCTTCGCCTTCCGCGTCGACGTTTCCAAGGCCGCGGAGGTCGAGGCGATGGTCGACTTCGCGGTCGAGAAGTTCGGCACCCTCAACGGGATCTTCAACAACGCCGGGATCGGCCTGGTCAAGCCGTTTCTCGAGATGGATCCGGCGACCTACCTCAAGGTGATCGAGGTCGACCAGCACAGCGTCTATTACGGGATGTACTTCGCGGCGCGGAAGATGGTCGCCCTCGGGGCGAAGGGGACGTTCGTCAACACGGCGTCGATCTACGGCACCACGGCGTCGGTCGGGAGCTTCAACTACAACGCGGCCAAGGCCGCGGTGATCATGATGACGAAATCGGCCGCGCTCGAGCTGGCCCCGCTCGGCATCCGGGTCGTCGCGGTGGCGCCCGGATTCATCGACACCCCGATCCTCGGTAGGGATCCGGAACTGAAAGAGGCGCTGGCGCGCCAGCATCTCCACGGCGAGCTGATCCCGCCGGAGAAGATCGCGAGCGTGGTGGCCTTCCTGTTCACCGACGCCGCCTCGGCGATCAACGGCAGCACGATTCCCGTCGAGGACGGCTTTCAGATATTCAAGAACAGCTGATGAAGCCCCATCTCGAGCTCGGCGTCGACACGTTCGGCGACGTGACCTACGGCGCCGACGGGAAGCTCCTGACGCAACCGCAGGTCCTGAGGAACCTGGTGGCCGAGGGCGTGCTCGCCGACGAGCTCGGGCTCGACTTCTTCGGCGTCGGTGAGCACCACCGCGAGGACTTCGCGGTGTCGGCGCCGGAGGTGGTGCTGGCGGCGATCGCCGGGAAGACGAGTCGAATCCGGCTCGGCTCGGCGGTCACGGTGTTGAGCTCCGACGATCCGGTGCGTGTCTACGAGCGTTTCGCGACGCTCGACGCCATCTCGAACGGCAGGGCGGAGATCCTGGTCGGCCGGGGCTCGTTCACCGAGTCTTTCCCACTCTTCGGCTTCCCTCTCGAGCGCTACGAGGAGCTGTTCGAGGAGCGCCTCGACCTGCTCGCGAAGCTGCTCACCGAGCGGCCGGTGACCTGGTCCGGCCGGACGCGCACGGCGCTCGCGAATCAGCGCGTCTTTCCGCCCACCGCTTCCGGCGCCCTCCGCACCTGGGTCGGCGTCGGCGGCACGCCGGAATCGGTCCTGCGCGCCGCGCGACACGGCTTTCCGATGATGCTCGCCATCATCGGCGGGAATCCGCTCTCTTTCGCGCCGCTCGTCGACCTCTACCGGCGCGTGCTCGCCGAGGCGCGCCGGCCCGTCGATCTGCCGGTGGGCGCCCATTCCCCCGGCTACGTCGCGGCATCCGACGCTCAGGCCCGCGAAGAGGCCTGGCCGCACTACTCGGCGATGATGACGCGCATCGGCCGCGAGCGGGGCTGGCGCCCCATGGCCCGCGGCGAGTACGAGCAGGCCGCGGGCCCCGACGGCGCGCTCTTCATCGGCGCACCTGAGACGGTGGCGGCCAAGATCGCGAGAGTCGCCCGCGCTCTCGACCTGTCGCGCTTCGACCTCAAGTACAGCCTCGGCACCCTGCCGCATGGAAACCTGATGGAGAGTTTGCGTCTGTACGCCAACGAAGTCGCGCCACGGGTGCGGAGAGCCCTCGAAGAATGACCGTGCGAGGGGCGGAGTCTCTGTCGCTCCTCGCCGCTCAGCCGCCGATCCGGAGTACCGGTTTGATGACTTCGCCGGACTTCGAATCGGCGAGCGCGCTCTCGATGTCGGTAAAGGGGTAGGTGCGGATCAGCTTGTCGAAGGGGAAGCGCCCTTGTTCGAAAAGTTGGACGAGAGCCGGAATGAGCTGACCCGAGCGGCCGCCACCGCCGAGGACGCCGATCACCCGCTTGCCCCACAGGGTCGAGAGGTGGTCGAGGGAGAAGCGGGCCCCAGCCGGAGCCCCGCCGATCAGCACCAGAGTGCCCAGCATGCCGACGGTCTCGGCGAGAGTCTCGATCACGGAAATCACGCCCGTACAGTCGAATGCGAAGTCGACGGTTGATCCGGTGATCTCGCGCACGCTGGCGGCGAGGTCGGCGCGCTTCGAGTTGATGACGTGGGTGGCGCCGAACTCCTTCGCGAGCTCCAGGCGGGAATCGTGCACGTCGGCGGCGAGGATCCGCGTCGCGCCGGTGTTCGTCGCCGCCGCGATTGCCGCCAGCCCGACCGCGCCCACGCCGCAGATCAGAATCGAGTCGCCCAGCCGGGGGCGCGCTTCGTTGAGTACCGCCCCGGCACCAGTGGCGAGACCGCAGGCCAGCGGACCCAGGAGCTCGAGCGGCACGCTCGCGTCGACGCGCACCAGAGCGTCGGCGCCGACGATGGAATGGGTGGCGAACGACGACTGGCCGAAGAAGTGCCCGTTCATCGGCCGGCCGTCGAGCCGCGAGTAGGCGGAGGTGCCCGCGAGCTCGCCCTTGAATCGGCGCCCGGAGACCAGCGCTTCGCCGGTGCGCAGGCAATAGCGCGGCTGGCCCGCGAGGCAGTTGCGGCACTCGCCGCAGGAGGGCCAGCCGAGGATCACCTTGTCGCCCACGGCCACTTGGCTGACCCCGTCGCCGAGTCGTTCGACGACCCCCGACCCCTCGTGACCGAGGACCGAGGGGAAGGGCATCGGCATGTCGCCCGCCCGGGTGATCGCGTCGGTGTGGCAGACGCCCGAGGCGACGATACGCACCAGCACTTCTCCGCGGCCGGGAGGCCCGAGCTCGAGCTCCTGCATCGTGAACGGAGCGTCTTTCTCTTCGACGACGAGTGCCTGGATTCTCAAGTCGGTCTCCTTGGCAGCGCGCGCTCCGGCGGCGCGCTGGACCGGGCCCTTCGATGGTAGCGCCGCGATCCGCGGCTGCCCCGCAGCACGACCTAACTCGGGCGGGGCAGCACGGTGTAGACACGTTCGATGAAGCCGTGGAACTCCGTCATGAACTGGCGCAGGAAGCTCTCCGTCGACGGATCGGTCACTTCACCATCGTCGGTGATCAGCCCTTTCGTGAACTGCAGGTAGGCCTCCATCGAATTCATCAGCGGCGCGTTGCAGAACGCGAGGATGCTGCGCAGGTGCGACTGCGCGATGGCCGTGCCGATCTTCCCGGTCGACGTGCCGATGATCGCCGTCGGCTTGCGGGCGAAGACGTTCTGCCCGTAGGGGCGGCTCCCCCAGTCGATGGCGTTTTTCAACCCGCCGGGGATGGAGCGGTTGTACTCCGGGGTCACGAAGAGCACCGCGTCGGCGGCCGCGACCGCTTCCTTGAAGGCCCTCGCCGCCGGCGGGTAGTCGCTGTCGTAGTCGTAGCTGTACAACGGCAGGTCGCCGAAAAGGACCTCGTCGAGCACGAGCCCCGGTGGCGCCAGCCGAGCCAGCGCTCGAGCCAGCCTGCGGTTGATGGAGGCCTTGGCGAGGCTCCCCACCAGGTAGCCAACCTTGTACGTCGCTATCACCGTCCTCTCCTTCTGTGGGATCGATTCATACTAGATCAAGGCAGGCCGCGGTGGTTCACGCGCTCGCGAGCCACTGGCTCGATCCCGCCCTTCCGATGGCGGGACGGAGGAACGACGAGAACGTCGCAGCGCACGGCGCGCAGGACCTCGCCGGCGACCGCGCCGAGAAACGCGTACGCAAGGCCGGAGCGGCCGCGCGTCCCAAGGACGAGAAGGTCCGTCTCCGCCTTCCTGACTGCTTTGGCTATGACCAGTCTCGGCGAGTCACGTTGAATGTGCATCCTCCATGTGGGCGCTTGGTTCACCGGAACATTCGCGCCAGCGAGAGCGGCGGAGAGCAGCTCGCCGATCTTCACGGCAGCCTTTCGCCGGTAGGTTCCGCGATACTTGTCCGCCCCTTCCTCGGAGAGGCTGGGATAGATCAGGCCATAGTAGGGAGCGTCGTATGCGTGGATGACGGTCACCGGCGACCGCGGACTGGAGATCACCTTGAGGAGCTGCTCAAGAGCTGCCATAGCTGCGTCATCGAGATTCAAAGCGATGGCCGGCCGTCCGTAAGGAGCTCTGGGAGGTAGCCGGACTACGAGCACCGGAAGCTGCGTTCGCCGGACGACCCGCTCGGCAGTGGACCCGAGAAACATGTCGCGCAGGGTGCGGCCGCCCCCGCGCCCCATGGCGATCAACTCGGCCTTCGTTTCCGCGCTGTGCGAGGCGATCTTCGCCGCCGCAGTCCCCGCCGTGACGACGGGCACGACAGAAACGTCCCTGGGCAGCGACCTCGCGAAGCTCCGGGCTTCCTCGGCGAGAACCTTCATCGCGTCAAGCTCGGCACGGCGCCGAGTCGTTACCGGCAGAGTGTCGGGGACGACATGCAGGAGCGTGAGTCGAGCTTTCCGAGCCAGCGGAAGCAATGCCACGCGCCCCAGGACACGATCCGAAGCCGGCGAGAGGTCGATGGGGACCAGGAGAGATCGGAAGCCGCTCCGATTGTCGCTGCTGTGGGTCATCGTGGAGACTCCTTTCCTGTGGCGCGAGCCCATCGGCGCGAACGCATCCTCATGCGTCCGGGGGTACGCTGAGTGGAGGTGGTGTGTCAGATACGCCAGCGTTGCGCCGGCGGAACAGCGCGACTCGGGCGAGCAGCAGCGTCGTCACGGGAACCGTGATCGTGAGCAGGAGGACAATCAGTCCCGGGTGCAGCACGAGTCGCCTCTCCAGCATCGAGAAGTAGATCATGCTGGCGAGAATCACGCTCCAGGTGCCGAGAGTGTAGGCGAGAGCGGGCGGGTGCATGCGCGTGAAGAAGTCCTGCAAGCGGCAAAAACCGAGGGCCGACACGAGGACGAACACGCCACTCAGCGCGACCAGAACGGCGACGACCGCTTCCAGCCAGAAGGGTACAGCGCCGTTCACTCGATCACCTCGCCGCGCAGAATGAACTTTGCCATCGCCGAGGAGCTCACGAAGCTGAAGAGGGCGATCAGCAAGGCGCCCTCGAAGTACCTGTCACTGCCATGACGAAGGCCGAGAACCAGCATGAAGAGCATCCCGTGGAGGTAGAGGAGGTCGAGCGCGAGAACGCGATCCTGGGCGCGCGGTCCGCTGATCAGCCGCACGACCACCAGGACCGATGCCACCGCGTAGCAGCCAAGCGCGAAGAGGATGGCATAGGAGAGCAGCGGGCTCATTCGAAGATCTCCCTGAGCGGCACCTCGTAGCGCGCCTTGAAGCGGGCGACGAAGGCCCCCACCTCGTCGACGTCCCACACGTGCAGCATGAGCGCGCTGCGATCGAGTGCAATCTCGGACCAAACCGTGCCCGGCACCACCGTCGTCACCATGGCCAGGGCAGCGAGGCCGAGCGGATCGCGCAGCTCGAGCGGAATGACGACGAAGCGTGGGGCCGGCCGGCGCCATCGCCGGAAGAGGACGCCCCACGCCACTTGAAAGCTCGACGCCACCACATCGCGAGCGACCGTCAGGATGAAGCGCGCGACGACCAACGGTCGGTGGACGCGCACCGCCATCAGGTGCAGGTTTGCGGTCAGCAGCGGCACCACAAGGGCGAGCGCGATGCCAATCAGGATGTGACCGGCGCTCATTGAGCGTGCAAGCGCCAGCCACAGGGCCAGCAGCGCCGCCGACAACCACGGCGCGGGCACCATTCTCGCGAGAAGGGTCACGGGGCTTTCTCCCCGTCGACGCTCGACCGCCCCAGTCCCGGTACGGGCGCTGTCGACATGACCGCATGGATGTAGGCCTTCGGTGAATGGAGAGACTCGGCGGCGGCGCGCGTGTAGCGCAGGACCCGCTCGGCATTCACCGTGAGCCAGGCGCAAACGAGTATGAGCGCAAGGACGGGCGCACCTTCAGCGACCCTCAGGCGGGTCGGGAGACTGCTGGGCGTCGACCAGAAGCGTCGAATGCCTGCCCTCGACAGGGAGATTGTCGCGAACAGGCCCGAGAGGAGCAGCAATCCGAAGAGCCACCAGGCGAGTGGCGTCGCTGCCGAGTCGTGCGCAGCAGCGAGCCCATTGGGTCTCAAGAGCGCCGCCATCAGCGCCCATTTCGCGACGAAACCCGACAGCGGCGGCAGCCCCGCGACGAGCAAGACGCAGGCGATGAAGGCCAGTCCGAGCAGCGCCAGGGACGCCGGTATCGCTCGGCCGACGAGTGGCGTCTCATCGTCGTCGAGGTTCGTGTCCTCACCAGGCTCCAGGCCCACCTCGACCAGTGGCAGGCGTTCGCCGGTGCCCGTGCGCTCGAGGAGATCGACGAGGAGAAACAGCGCCGCCACGGCGAGCGTGGAGCTCAATAGATAGAAGAGCGCGGCTGACGTCACGCCAGCACCCCCCACTCCGATTGCCGCAAGGAGCGTCCCCGACGACACGATGATCGAGAAGCCCGCGATCCGCGCCAGTCGCAGCGAGGCCATGAGGCCGAGGACGCCGAAGACGACGGTCGCGAGCCCGCCGTAGAGAAAGACGCTTGCCCCGAAGTGCGCCGATGGGCCTGCGTCCGCCGAAAAGAGCAGCGTCCATAAGCGCAGCAGAGTGTAGATGCCGACCTTGGTCATCAACGTAAAGACCGCCGCGACCGGTGCGCTCGCCGCCGCGTAGGCCGGCACCAGCCACGAGTTGAGCGGCCAGATGGCCGCCTTGGTGAGGAACGCCACGGCGAGGATTCCCGCGCCCGCGTGCAGCAGCCCGCGATCGACCTCCGCGACGAGCGGCAGCTTGGCGGCGATGTCCGCCATCGAGAGCGTGCCCATGACGCCGTACAGCATGGCGAGGCCGACCAGGAAGAGCGACGATGCCAGCAGGTTGACCGCGATGTAGTGCAGCCCGGAGCGCACCCGCGGCCAGCCCGACCCGTGCAGTTGCAGACCGTAGGAGGCGGCGAGAGCCACCTCGAAGAAAACGAAGAGGTTGAACAGGTCGCCGGTGAGAAATGCCCCGTTCAGGCCCATGAGCTGAATCTGGAAGAGCGGATGAAAGTAGACGCCTGCCCGGCTCCATGCGGCCGTCGAATAGACGGCCGCGCCGAGGCTCACCACGGAGGCGAGAACCAGCATGAGCGCCGACAGCCGATCAGCCACCAGCACGATGCCGAACGGTGCCTCCCAGTTCGCAGTCAGGTAGACGCCTATCGCTCCAGGTACGCCGTCGGCGTCGACCTGTCTGAGGATTGCAAGTGAGACGAGAAGGCTCGCGAGCGTCGTGCCGACGTTGACGATCGACTTGAACCGCGGCCGCCGATCACCGAGAAGCAGCAGAATCGCGGCTGCCAGCAGAGGCAGCACGATGGGAACCACGAGGAGGTGCGGCAGAGCCGAGCTCATGACTGGCCCATGGTGCCGTCGACATGGTCGGTGCCGCTCAGGCCGCGCGATGCGAGCAGCACCACGAGAAAAAGCGCCGTGGTCGCGAAACCGATAACGATGGCAGTAAGCACGAGAGCTTGCGGCATCGGATCCGTATAGTGCGCGAGGTCGGCCGGGACTCCCGGCGCGATGATCGGCGGCCGGTCAATGACGAGGCTGCCCATGCTGAAAATGAAGAGGTTCACCGAGTACGACAGCAGGGCGAGCCCCAGGATCAGCTGGAACGTTCGAGGGCGCAGCACGAGCCACACCCCGGCCCCGCCGAGCACGCCGATGACGAGAGCCAGCAGGGCTTCCATTCAGGTCGCGCCCGTGGTCTGCGACGACTCGCTTCCCGGCGCCGGCTTGCGATGGGAACGGATGGACTGGTGCGCGAGCGCCGTGAGGATGAGCAGAGTCGCCCCGACGACCACTGCGAACACTCCGACATCGAAGAGCGTCGCGCTTGGCAGGTGTACCGCGCCGACGACCGGCAGCGGGACATGAGCGGTGAGGGTCGTGAGGAAGGGATAGCCGAGCGCCATCGCGCCGAGCCCGGCGACCACTGCGAGCTGCAGCCCGACTCCGATCCACCGCGCGGGGCGGATGCGCGTTCGAGCCTCGACCCACTGCGTCCCGGCGACGAGGTATTGCATGATGAGGGCGACCGCGACGACGAGGCCAGCGACGAAACCGCCGCCGGGCTCGTTGTGCCCGCGTAGCAGCAGATGCATGGCGACAACCACGGCGACAGGCAGGAGTAGCCGCGCGATGACCGCCGGCACCATCATGTAGCCGCGCGCTGCGTCCTGAGCGGTCCGCGGCTTCACCAGGTCGGTGACGACGTCGGGCGGCAAAGCCCTCTGCTGGCGCGGTTGCTCGATGCTCTCCTGTGGTGGACGAAAGCGGCGCAAGAGCGCGTACACGGTCAGCGCCACGGCGCCGAGCACGGTGATCTCGCCAAGTGTGTCGAAGGCGCGAAAATCGACCAGCATCACGTTGACGACGTTGGTGCCGCCCCCTTCGGGCAGAGCGCGGCGCAGAAAGAAGGGTGAGATGCTCTGCGGCGCGGGCCGGGTGAGCATCGCGTAGGAAAGCGCCGCGAGGCCGCCCCCAGCGCCGGTCGCGAGCGCCAGGTCGCGCACGCGCCGCGCCTTGTCGCGTGTCGCTTCATGGCGCGGGGCCCCTTCCAGACGCATCGGAAGCCATCGCAGCCCGAGCAGGAAGAGCACGGACGTCACCACCTCGACGACGAGCTGCGTGAGTGCGAGATCGGGCGCCGAGAACCACAGGAAGGTGAGGCAGGTGACGAGACCGGCACCGCCCATCAGGATGAGCGCCACGAGGCGATGGTACTTCGCCTTCACCGCGGCTCCGACGGCGCAAACGATGCCGATGACCCACAGCACCACGAACGCCGGCGACGCCGGCAACCGGTCGCGATCTCCCCACACGAAGGGCTCGCCTCGCAACGCCAGCAGCGCGAGCAGGAGAGCGACAGCCACGATGGCGAACATCTGGGGCTGAAGGCGCCGCGTGCCGACGATGCGCAGAGCGGAGCGGGACAGTCGAGTGATCCCGATCAAGGTGCTCTCGAAAAGCCGCCTGGCGTTGAGTCGCTCGGTGCCAGGCGGATTTTCAAACCGTCCGCGTCGCTGATGCCGGCGCAGCCAGAGGTAGCCGACGGTGCCGCCGGCGATCGCCACGAGGCTCATGAGGAACGGCGCGTTGAAGCCGTGCCAGAGGGCCAGGCTGTAGACGGGCAGCACGCCGCCGACCACCGGACGGGCTGCCACCGCCAGGAATGGGCCGATGGACCACGCCGGCGCGACGCCCACCACGAGGCACGCGAGCACGAGCGCTTCGACGGGGATCCGCATCCACTGCGGCGGCTCCTCCGGCTGGCGGGGCAGATCCGTCGAGGGTGGGCCGAAGAAGATGTCGTAGCCGAAGCGCAGCGAGTACACGACGGCGAAGACTCCAGCGAGCGTGGCCGCCATCGGCAGGCCGATCTCGATCCACTTGTGTGTCGAGATGAACACGGTCTCGGCGAAGAACATCTCCTTCGAGAGAAAGCCGTTCAGCAGCGGCACGCCTGCCATGGCAGCGCTCGCCACCAGCGCCAGCGTGCCGGTGATCGGCATCGCGCGCAGGAGTCCGTTGAGGCGCCGAATGTCGCGGGTGCCCGTTTCGTGATCGACGATTCCCGCCGCCATGAACAGGGAGGCCTTGAACGCCGCGTGGTTCATGATGTGGAACACGCCGGCAACCGCGGCGAGCGAGCTGTTGAGGCCGAAAAGCAGCGTGATGAGCCCGAGGTGGCTGATCGTCGAGTACGCCAGCACGCGCTTGAGGTCGTGCTGGAACATCGCGATGTACGCGCCAAGCAGGAGCGTCGTCGCGCCTGCGCCGCCGACCAGCCAGAACCACAGGTCCGTCCCCGACAGCACCGGCCAGAACCGCGCGAGAAGAAAGACACCCGCCTTCACCATGGTCGCCGAGTGCAGGTAGGCAGATACGGGAGTCGGCGCCGCCATCGCCCGCGGCAGCCAGAAGTGAAACGGGAACTGCGCGCTCTTGGTAAACGCTCCGAGCAGGACCAGCACGAGCGCCACTGGATAGAGGCCGTGGGCGCGGATGAGGCCGCCCGAAGCGAGGACCGTGTCGAGGTCGTAGCTGCCGACAATTTGCCCGAGGACTACGACACCACCCAGCAGCGCGAGTCCGCCTGCGCCGGTCACGGTCAGAGCCATGAATGCGCCCCGTCGCGCTTCCACCCGGTGATACCAGTAGCCAATGAGCAGGAACGAGAGCAGGCTCGTCAGCTCCCAGAAGAGGACGAGCTGGACGAGGTTTCCGGAAAGGACGACCCCGAGCATCGCGCCCATGAACGCGAGGAACGACGCATAGAAGCGGGCCACCGGGTCTTCTGGTGACATGTAATAGCGCGCGTAAAGCGCGACGAGCGCGCCGATGACCGTGACGAGCACCGCGAACATCCAGGCGAAGCCGTCGAGCCGAAGGACCAGATCGAGTCCGAGCGAGGGCACCCACGGGAGCTCCTGGCGGATCACGCCCCCGTCGCGCACCTCGGGGAACAGGCTGATGATCCAGATTGCCGCGGCCGCTGACACGAGCCCCGCCCAACTGGCGAGCATGGTTCGCGCCCTCGTCGGCAGGAGCGCGGTGATCAGGCTGCCGAAGAACGGCAGAAGCAGCAGAACGAAGAGCGACATGCCAAGTCAGTTTATCGGCAGCGCGGCCTCGGACCAAGGGCGCGGAGGACGCAAGAGACCAGGCGCGACTCGCCATCATCGCGAACGAAAGGACCGCGAAAGCGTTTACGGCGGAGGCGAAGCTCGAAGGCTCGGCGAGATTCTAGCGGGAGAAGTCGCCGGCCGCCTCGGGCTGATAGAGCACTTCCTCGACTCGGAGGCGCCGCGTGCCCCCGGGCACTGCCCACTGGATTTCGTCCCCGACCCGATAGCCGAGCAGGGCGGCGCCGATCGGCGCGATGACGGAGATCCTCCCCTGGGAGAAGTCGGCGTCCTGGGGGTAGGCCAGAGTGTAGTCGAGCGTCTCGTTCTGATCGAGGTCGAGGAGCCGGGCCCTGGAATTCATCGTGATCACGTCCGGCGGGATTTCGGCGGCCGGGACGACGGTCGCGCGCTGGAGCTCGATGACCAGCTCACGCACGTCCTCGCGATCGCGGTCGGCCGTCGGACGCATGAGGATCGCCTCCAGGCGCTTACGGTCTTCGGCAGTTATGAAGATGGTGCGCTCACTCACGGGAGAACCTCCTGGGGCGACGGTCGCCGGTCCATTCCATTCTACCGCTCTTCCAGGCGACGAGAGCGGTGTCGAAGGGACGATCGTCAGCCTCGCCGGGCCGCCTCGATGGCGGCGAAGGCGCGCTTCGTCGCGGTGCCCCCCGCCGCTGGCGCCTCGATGAGCACGCGCAGGGTGATCTGCCAGTTGAGGCCCCAGCGGTCCTTGCACCAGCCGCACGCTCGTTTCCGCGAAGGATGAAGCACGACTTGTTGCCGAGCTTGGCGGCCAGGGTCGGGCGGCTGGCGCGCGATAGCTGCTCGTGAGGTCCGTGACGCCGAGCAACAGCGCTACTTGTCAGTGAGGAACTGATCCACGAATTGGCGTGGCCGTAGCACCCGGACGGTTCGCCAACCGTCGTGATCGAGAAGGTCCTTGTCGCCCGACACGATGGCGGCGACTCCTGCGGCACTAGCGGAAGCGAAGAACTTGTCGTCGTCCGGATCGGCGGAGACCGGTGCCGGCAGGGCCGGCGCCTCGATGATCTCGGCTTCGACCGTCAGGAGAGCGAGGATCGGTTCGAGATCCACGCCGCCGTAATGGGCGCTGAGAGCTTGCCCGACGCGCTGGTACTCGTCGAGGATGGCAGCGGAAAGAACCAACTGAAGCCGACCATCGCGCCACGCCTCGAGGATCCGTCCGGGGACACCGCCGAAGAAGACGCCCGAGACGAAGACGTTCGTGTCGAGGACGATCCTCACCGAGCGGCGCGGACCTTCGCGACGGCGCGCTTCACGTCCGCCGGCTTCATGCCCGCCTTGCGTGCAGCACCGCGAGCCGTTCGCACGAGCTCGTCGAACTCCGCCATCGCCGGCGGCGCGATCGTCTTGAAAATCACGACGTCGCGATCTCCGACAACCACGAACTGTGTCCCTTCTTTGAGCCCGAGACGCAGACGAATCTCCTCCGGGATGACAACTTGTCCCTTGGAGGAGAGCTTGGTTGTTGCGAGTGACTCCATGGCGCCTCCGATCTTACGGGTAAGATTCTAGACAGGCGCAAGGAGTGGGTCAAGCGGTGAAGGCCCGCGGTCGGGCGACCAGAGGAGATTCGAACTCTCTCAACCCATTGAAGCTCAGAGAGTTAACTCGGCAGGCAGTACCGCCGGATCCAGAGCTCGAAGCGTAAGTCTTTACTGCAGAGTGAGATCAGAAATGGTGGAGCGGAAGGGATTCGAACCCTCGACCCCCACGATGCGAACGTGGTGCTCTCCCAGCTGAGCTACCGCCCCATTTTCAAACCCGCGCGTCGCGCGTCGTGCAGAAAAGAGAGTCTATCCGGGGTGGGCACCGTGGTTCAAGCGGCGGGCTTCCGGCGCGGATTCGCGGCTAACGCCGCTTTAGGGCGGACGTGGCCGCTTCGACGTCGAGGCGCTCCATCGCGTCGTGCGGCGTCGAGGCCGCGGCCTGGGTGAGGAGCTTCCCGGCCTCCTTCTTGCCCTTCTCGCCGTCGAGCTTCAGCAGGCCGCTGGCGAGCTCGACACGGCCGATCACACTTGCCGGGTCGAGCTTCAGCGCGCGCCGGTAGAGGGCGAGGCCAGTGGCCGCGTCGGCTCCCTGCGTCCGGCCGATCAGCCGGCCGACGTGGTCGATCACCTCGGCGTGAAAGGACCCCAGGGCGATGTGGGCATCGGCGTGCCGGGGCGAGAGCGCGATTGTCCGCTCGAGCGCCGACTTGACCTTGCCGCCGAGCCCCTGCGCCAGCGCCTTGACGACGCTGATCCCCTGGCCGTAGCGCCCGAGCGCGTAGCCGTGCCAGTACCAGGCGTTCGGGTTCTCCGGTTCAGCACGCTGCTGCGCCTCGGCGCGTGCGGCGGCTTCGAGGTAGAGCGCCAGCTTCGTGTCCTCGTTCCGCTCGAGGTAGTGGGCGTAGATGCACTGCGCCTTGTTGGCCGCCGTCCTGCCGGCACCGCCGGCTTTCAGGCCGGCGTCAACGGCCTTTCGGAACTCGCCGGCGTGGAAGTGCGCCCAGGCCGCGACAACCCTGTCGTCCTCCGGCCACGGCTCGCCGTCGCCGGCGTGGAGGCGCGCCCACTGCTTCCGGAGCTGGCCGGGGTCGTAGGTGTAGTCGGTCCTGTCGTACGGGAAGGCGGCCCACTTCGCCATCGTCGACTCCCTCGCGGCGCGGCGGCGCGCTCGCGGCGCTCAGTGTACGGCGAGCGGACGCCCATCGTCGAGACGGCCAGTGCCCCCTGGATCGTGCGGAGGGGAACGCTCCGCACCTCGTCAGGGGACGGTCGCCGACCAGGCCTGCGGCGTGGCGCTTTCGAAGCCGTCGGCGAAGAGCGGCAGCGCCGAGGCGAAGCGGCGCATGCGCACATCCAGGAAGGTCGTCGGCATGATGTAGACGTTCTTGTCCCAGGCGACGACGAAATCGCCGCCGCCGAGCATCGCCACCTGCGGGGTCGTCTGCTGCTGCGTGGTGTAGGCGTTGGCCTGGAACTGCGCCCCCAGGCCGCTGCCGTCGGCGAAGAAGGCGCGCCCCTGGGCGCTCGTCTGGCTATTGTCCGAGCCCGGCGAGCCGGCGCTCAACCAGCTGACGACGAAATTCCCCGAAGCGTCCTTGGCGATCCGCGGCTGCTGCTGCGAGCTGGTGGTGTAGGAGTTCACCAGGAACTCTGCGCCCACCGCCGCGCCCGCTGCGTCGAACCGGCGCCCGAAAACGCCGGAGTCGTCGCCGCTGCCGGCGCCGTTCCAGACGACCGTGAAAGAGCCTTCGCGGCTGCGGTCGACATCGGGGTTGATCTGGCCGGCGGTCGTGTAGCTGTTGACCTGGAAATCGGGGCTGGCCGGGATGCCGGCGGAGTCGAGGAGCCGCGCGCGGACGTCGTAGTTGCCGGAGGCTTCGCGGTCCCAGGCGACGATGTAGCCCTGCTCGCCTGCGGAATAGGCGATGCGCGGGTTGCGGTCCGCGGCGGTTCCGGAGCTCACCAGCTGTTCGGCAGCCGCCGCGCCGCCCGTGTTGTCGAAGCGCCGCGACTTCACATCGAAGTCGTAGGAGCCGGTCGTGTCCTCCGCCCAGACGACGACGAAGTTGCCGGCGGCGTCCGCGGCGACGTCCCCCCAGAGCAGCACGTCGGTGTCGGCGTCCACGTCCGCCGCCGCTGTCGGCACGTTGCTGGCGGAGTAGAAGCGCTTCTTGACACGCCACGTTCCCGACTCGTTCGACCGCCAGACGACCATGAAACTGCCGGTGTCGGCGACCGCGACGCTCGGATACGCGCCGGGACTGGCGACGGTGAAGGCGCCGCCGATCGCCGAACCGTCGGCAGCGAAGCGCTGACCCTGAATCCCGCTGTCGGTCCAGACGACGACGAACTCACCGTCGGCGTTCGCCGCCACCGCCGGGCGAGACGAGCCCGCGGGATCGACGATCACGTCGCCGGCGTCGATCGGCGTCGGCGTCTGGGCGAAGGCGGTGCTGGCCAGCAAAGCACTGAAGACGGTGATCGCACGTCGCATGGCGCGTCCCCTCCGTGGTCTTTGGGGGAATCCCGTTTGGATCCGGAGCGGCCTCTGCGCGATCCGCCCCCCGTCCCCCTCGCGCAGGCCGGTCGTCGGATCTGCCCAACCGATGCGGGCCCCGAGGTGCCGGTAGTAAGAGTCTACGGACGAGGCGGGCGCAGGTTGCGGGCGCCCTCTCCGCCTGAGCCTTCGCTCTCGAGTCGTTATCAGCCCGGGATGCACTGCGCCCGCGGGCGGATCAGACGCAGTTGCCGTTGCCGTCGCAGGTTGCGCCGCCGTTCTGCGCGCAAGGGGTGCCGGCGGGCTCGAAGTCGAACGTCGGGACTCCCCCGGAACAAGACTCCGCGGTGCATTGGTTGCCGTCGTCGGGGATGTCGCTATTGTCGGGCACGTCGCCCGGCTCACCGCTGCCGTCGCAGACGTTCACCTGGCAGTCGCCGAACGTCTGAGCCGAGGTCTCCGTGCCGGCAGGGGTGTAACCGGTACCGCAGGTCAGTGCGGTACAGGTCCGGAACGCGCAATCGGTATCGGCTCCGGGGCAGTTGGCGGGCTTCAGGCATTGGGCGCAGATCCCGTTCGAGCAAATCGCGCTCTGGCAGTCGCCGTCGACGAGGCAGTTCTCGAAGTCTTCGCAGCCGCCGCAAGTGCGGCCGCCGCAGTCGATGTCGGTCTCGCATCCGTCTTCGAGGCCGTTGGAACAGGTGTCGGCGTCCGGCGGCTGCACCGCCGACCAGGGGCAGCTCGAGGCGGACTCGAAACCGTCCAGGAAGACGGTGGACGTCCCCAGCCAGGCCTGGAAGGAGGCGAAGGAGGTGGAGCTCTGCGCCGGGATGGCCGCGGCCATCGTGAGAAGTGCGACGGAGACGGCAAAACGAACCGCGAGTTCACGCGACCGGTCGACCATGGATTCCTCCTGCTGAAGAACTTGCGGGATGGTAACACCGAGTGGCGCGCGACGGGTGAGGACGACGACTCTCGGCTAGTCGGGATAGAGCCGTGCGAGGATCGCGCGCGCGGCCGCAGTCACAGGTGCGGTGAGCCGTGCCGCCAGCGGCGCGCTCCCGGTCTCGGCTCGGCGATCGGCCCAGAGCCGGTCGAGCTCCAGACGCCGCAGTGAGCTCGTGCAGGGCGACGAGACGGTCGGTGCTGGCGCGGATATCGGTGTCGAGGCGCGCGGCGAGCGCCTGCATGGCCGCCTGCTTCGGAGTCGCGGCGCCGTCGCGCCCGATCCCGAGCGTCAGCGCGAGGTCGCGAACCCTGCCGGCGAGGCCGGTGGTCGTCACGAGCTCGCGGTCGACCGCGGCGCGGAGCGCCACCTCCTGCACCCAGCAGCGCGCGAAAGCGTCGAGTGCCATCACGCCGCGGACGATCGCGTGCCGGGCCATGTGGGCCCGCCAGGTCGCGAGCTCCTCTGCCTCCGCCTCGAGCTCCTGCCGAATCGAGCACGGTATCCCGACTCGTCGACGATCACCGCCAGGACGGCCGGGCCGCCTGCCGCGGCCAGCAGGTCGAGGAACAACCCTTGATTTTCCGTCTCGGGGGTCGCCGTCAGCGCGAACAGGGGGGTGATCTCCGTCACGCCGCCGGCGAAGTCGGAAGCGCCGAGGCTGGGCCGAGAACGGCGCCCAGCAACGAGCGCACGGCGTTGGCGCCGAGGAATGTGCTCTACCATCCGGCGCGGTACTCGAAAGCGAGGCCGCGCAGGTAGATGCTGGCGAGCGCGCCGAGCGCGAAGGCGATTGCGCCGACGTGCAGCACGCGACCGAGGCGCGCGGTCGTCAAAGTGGAGCAGGCTCGCGCCCAGTCCGCGTCGCCCAAGCTCGATCCTCTTCGCTCCACGCCAATCCCGCAGATCCTGCCGAGACGGCCGGCAATTCCCGCTCGACGGCCCGGATCAGCACCGTCTCGCGGGCGGCAGCCTCGTTCACGTCTCGAGTCTGCCACTTCTCCGGCGGTACTGGTGGCGTCGTCTGCGGCTTGCTCCGCGGGCAGCGACGCGGTACAAAGCGGCGGAGATGACCGACTACGCCTGGACGCCCCCAGCCGACGCCCGCCGCCGGTTCCGGGTCGGGGAGCTCCTGACCCGGCTCGGCGGCAAGAAGAGCGAGGTCCGCGATGAGATCGACGGCATCGACTGGATCGGTCGCCGTATCGCGACTGCGGGCGCCGACCCCGCCCGGTTCTGGCCGGAAGTCGTCGACCATCTCGACATTCCGTTCACGGCTCCGTTTCGCGAGGTCGTCGATCTCTCGCGGGGCCCGCAGTGGGCCGACTGGTTCGTCGGTGGCGAACTGAACCTCGCTGCCGCCTGCATCGACCGGCCGGCTCGGGGGAGCGGGGCGGATCGCGCGGCGATCGTCGCGGTGCGCGAAGACGGTGTCGTCGCTGCACTCTCGCGCCGCGAGCTCGCGGCGGAGGTCGCGCGTTGTGCCGCGGCGCTCGCCCGCGCCGGCATCGTCGCCGGCGATCGCGTCGCCGCCTTCATGCCGACCTCGGCGGAGGTGGCGATCCAGATGTTCGCCACGATCCGTCTCGGCGCGATATTCGTCCCGGTCTTTTCCGGCTTCGGCGCCGAAGCGCTCGCTGAGCGGCTGCGCGACTGCGAGGCGAAGCTCCTCTTCACTGCCGATACGAGCTTCCGCCGCGGCGAGCCGGTGCCGATTCTGCCGGCCGCGCGCCGCGCGGCAGGCGCGTCGCCGTCGGTCGGGCAGATCGTCGTCGTCGAGCGTTCTGGAGCGGCTGCCCTGGGCGAGCGCGAGATCTCCTGGCAGGAGTTTCTCGGGCCGAAGGTCGAGCCCCGAGCGGCGCTGTCGTTCCCGGCGATGCATCCGGCGCTGCTGCTCTACACCTCCGGCACAACCGGCCGTCCCAAGGGCACCGTCCACTCGCACGCCGGAACGCTGGTCAATACCGCGAAGGAACACGGCTACGCCTTCGACCTGCGCGCCGACGACGTCTTCTTCTGGCTCACCGACATCGGCTGGATGATGGGGCCCTGGCTGCTCATCGGCGGCCTCTTCCACGGCGCCACCGTGGTGCTCTTCGAAGGCGCGATCGACTGGCCGACACCCGAACGTCTATGGGAAATCTGCGCCGCGCACGGGGTGTCGATCCTCGGCGTCTCGCCTACGGCGGTGCGCCTGCTGCGCAAGCTCGATGCGGCACCGCGCGGCCACGACCTCTCGCGCCTGCGGATTCTCGGCTCGACCGGCGAAGCGTGGGACGAGGCTTCGTGGCACTGGTTCTTCCGCGAGGCCGGCGGCGAGCGCTGCCCGGTGATCAACATCTCCGGCGGCACCGACCTCATGGGATGCTGGTTGTCGCCGACGCCACTGCATCCGTTGAAACCGGCGAGTCTCGGTGGCCCGGGCCTCGGCATGTCGGTCGATGTCTGGAACGAAGCGGGCGAGAGCGTCCGCGGCGAGGTCGGCTATCTCGTCGCCACCCGGCCGGCGCCGTCGATGACCCGCGGGCTTTGGAAGGACCCGGCTCGCTATCTCGAAAGCTACTGGTCGAAGTGGCCTGGAATCTGGAACCATGGCGACTGGGCGACCGTCGACGGCGACGGGCAGTGGTTTCTGCGCGGGCGCGCCGACGACACGCTGAAGATCGCCGGCAAACGCCTGGGTCCGTCGGAGGTCGAGGGCGCGTTGATCGCCACCGGCATGGTGAGCGAAGCGGCGGCGATCGGCATCCCGGACGAGCTCAAAGGAGAGGCGATCGCCGCCTTCGTCGTCCTCCGGCCGGGCGTCGAGCCGACCGAAGAGTTGCGAACCGCGCTCGCCGCCGCGGTGGCCGATCAGTTGGGAAAGGTCGCCCGGCCGAGGGAAGTGCGCTTCGTCGGCGATCTGCCGAAGACCCGCAGTGCCAAGATTCTGCGCCGCGTCGTGCGCGCCGTCCGGCTCGGCGAGACCGGCCTCGGCGATCTCTCGACTCTCGCCAATCCCGAAGCGATCGACGCGGTGCGACAGGCGTTCTGAAGCGTCGGCTCGCGGGTGAGCCGTCGGTCTAGACCAACTCGCCGAGCGCGCCGGCGGCGGCGGCCAGTCCGGATTCGAGCTCCTCATCCGGCACGGCGAAGGAGAGTCGCAGGAAGCCCTCCTGCAGGAAGGCCGCGCCGGCGGCGGTGAGAACCCCGGCGCGTTCGACGAGGTAGGAGGCCACCTCCTCGGAGCTCGAGAGCGTCCTGCCGTCGGGGGTCCTCTTGCCGAACGTGCCGCTCACGTCCCAGAACGAATAGAAGGTCGCCGGGGTCGGCCAGACCTCGACGTGCGGCAGGCGAGGAGCCCAGGCGGCGACCCGATTGCGTTTGGCTTCCAGGTCGCGCCGCAGCTCGCCGTCGTAGCGACCGCGCAGGGCCGCGAGAGCAACGTGCTGAGCCGGGGTCGAAGGCCCCGAGGTGTAGTGGCTTTGCAGATTGATCATCGCCTTGGCGACGTCGGTCGGCGCCACCGACCAACCGATCCGCAGTCCCCCGGCGCGACGGAAGTTCTTCGACAGACCATCGACCTGGATCAGCCACGGGTGCGTCTCTTCGTCGATCCGCGGCTCGGCGTAGATCGCGCCGTCGAAGAGCAGTTGCCAGTAGAGTCGGTCGAGCACGAAGTAGATGCGGCGCTCGACGCAGACCGCGAGGAGCTCTTCGACCTCGCGCGCGTCGTAGAGCTGTGCCGTCGGATTGCACGGGTTGTTGAGCAGGAAGAGTCGGGAATGCGGCCGCAGGTCGAGATTGCGCCGCAGGTCGTCGGCGGTGACCTTGAGGTGCGCGGTGGTGCTGCGCGGCACGACCATGATCGGTACCGCATAGGCCGCCGCGGCGAGCGGCTGGTAGCTCACCCACGGCGCGGCATCGAACAGCACGCAGTCGGCCGGGTCGCAGGTCGCCAGGAAGATGTTGAACAGGCTTTGCTTCGCCCCCGAGGTGATCACCACGTTCTCGATGCCGTAGTGATTCTCGAGCCCGAGCCAGACCAGCACCTGGCGCCGCAGATCGATCAGTCCGGCGGGGTCACCGTACATCGTCAGCCCGTCGCGGTAGGCATGCTCGCCCGCTTCGCGCAGCTCGACCGGCAGCGCGCCCTTGGTTTCGCCGAGGCCGAAGTCGTGCACCGGCAGCCCTGCTGCGCGGCGCTCCTCCGCCTGGTGTTTGAGCTCGAGGGTGAGCGACGGCCGGAACTTGACCAGTTTGGCGGAGAGCCGATCGGTGGGGTTCAAGGTCCCTCGGTTCTCAGCTTGCCACCGGCAGCGCGAGCAGGCGCTTTTCCTCGGGCGTGCGCTCGCGCACGCCTTCGAAGAAGAAGTGGTCTTCTCCCAACGCCGGCTCGAGCTGGTCGAACCAGGTCGCGCGAGGGTTGAACCTGGCGAAGAACGGCCGGCCGACCCAGAGCGGGTTGCGCGCCTGGAGGAGATCGAGGACGAAGACCTTCTCGCTCCCGACCGTCTGCACGCCGAGCACCCGGACCTTGCCGGGCATCGCCGACATCGACGGCCCGCGCACCGTGCGGGCGAGGCCGCTCACCTGCTGGTAGGCGTCGCGATAGATCTGATAGGCGCGCGCCAAGGGCACCTCGAAATAGTTCTTCGGGCCCGTGTCGCGCTCGACGAACATGTAGTACGGCACCAGGCCGAGGCGGACCCCCGTGCGCCACATTTCGGACCAGATCGCAGAGTCGTCGTTGACGGCTCGCACCAGCGGCGCCTGCATGCGGATCTCCGCGCCGGTGGAGCGGATGCGCGCGATCGCCTCGCGCACCAGCTCGGTCGAGAGCTCGCGCGGATGGCTGAAGTGAGCCATCAGCGCGAGGTGTCTCCCCGAGGCGACGACCTGGGAGAAGAAACGCAGCAGGTCGTCGGCGTCGTCGTCGGTCACGAAGCGCTGCGGCCAGTAGGCGAGCGCCTTCGAGCCGATGCGGATCGACTGCACGTGCGCGTATTCCGGCCGGAGCAGCGGCTCGAGGTGGGCGCGAAGCGCTGCCGACTTCATGATCATCGGATCGCCGCCGGTGACCAGGACATCCGTCACTTCGGTGTGCTCGGCGAGGTAGGCGGTGAGGTCGCTGGAAGTGCGCGCCTCGAACTTGAGCCCGGGCATTCCGACGAACTGTGGCCAGCGGAAGCAGTAGGTGCAGTAGGCGTGGCAGGTCTGGCCCTGGGCGGGGAAGTAGAGCACTGTCTCGCGATACTTGTGCTGGAGGCCTTCGAGGGGCCGCCCGTGAAGTCGCGGTACGTTGTGCGTCTTCTGCCCTGCCGGATGCGGGTTCATCCGCAGGCGGATCTCGTTCGCCGCCGTCTTGAGCTCGGCGGCCAGATCCCGATCGATCAGGCCGGATAGCTTGCGAAACTCGCCGGGAGTGAGCATCTCGGCCTGCGGGAAGGTGAGCTGAAAGATCGGATCATCCGGTGCGGCGGCCCAATCGATCAAGTCGAGAACATAGCTGTTCGTCCGGAACGGCAGCACGTGCGAAAGTACTTCGACGCCGCGACGAGCTTCCGCCGGGAGTGCTCCGAAGCGTGGATCGTTGGCGATTTGCCGCGCGCTGATGGCGCGGTAGCGTCCGGTGATCTCGACATCTGCGAGCATGGGTTCGCTCTCCATTCGTCCGCCGGCCCGACGGGGATGGCGAGGACGCTCCTTCGAGCGATCGCATCCCGTCGAGGCACAGAGTTCGTACGAAGTGTCGGTCGCCGACGAAGATCGGCATGGCGCGACGAGGGTGAGAAAGAGCCTGCGGCCACTCGTCTGACCGACGTGCCCGCGCCACTCGCGCGGGCCCAGAGCGCTTGTTGGCGCCTTTGGAAGGTAACAGATCGGGTTTGTCCGGCGCAACCCTCGCTGCAGGCTAGCGCAGGGCGGCGAGCAGAACGCCGGCGGCGATCGCCGAGCCGATGACGCCGGCGACGTTGGGCGCCATGGCGTGCATGATGACGAAGTTGGTCGGATCCTCCTCGGCGGCGACCATCTGGGCCACTCGCGCCGAATCGGGCACCGCCGAAACCCCGGCGCAGCCGATGATCGGGTTGATCTTGTCGTCCGAGAAGACGTTCATCAGCTTGGCGAAGAGCACGCCGCCGGCGGTGGCGAGCGCGAACGAGGCGGCGCCGAGGACGAAGATCTTGATCGAGGTCGGCGTGAGGAATCGCGAAGCGTCGGTCGAGGCGCCGACCGTAAGTCCGAGGAGAATCGTGATCGCGTCGAGGAAGGCGTTGCGCGCCGTCTGCGCGAGCCGCTCCGTCACCCCGGACTCCTTGAGCAGGTTGCCGAAGAAGAGCATGCCCAGGAGGGTGATCGAACCGGGAGCGATGAAGGCGGTGAGCAGGAAGGCGACGACGGGAAAGAGGATGCGCATCCTCTTCGACACCGGGCGGTTCGGCTTCATGCGGATCCGGCGCTCGGCGCGCGTCGTGAGCAGGCGGATGATCGGCGGCTGGATCACCGGCACCAGCGCCATGTAGGAGTAGGCGGCGATGGCGATCGCGCCGAGGTACTCGGGCGCCAGCTTCGAGGCGAGGAAGATCGCCGTCGGCCCGTCGGCGCCGCCGATGATCCCGATCGCCGCCGCGTGGGGCGTATCGAAGCCGAGAAGGAGCGCGCCCCAGAGGGCGCCGAAGATGCCGATCTGCGCCGCCGCGCCGAGGAGGATCAGGCGCGGATTCGAGAGCATGCAGGAGAAGTCGGTCATCGCGCCGATACCGAGGAAGATGAGCGGCGGATACCAGCCGAGCGTCACTCCCTGGTAGAGGAAGGCGAGGACGCTCCCCTGTTCGTAGATGCCGATCCCCATTCCGGCGGCGTAGGGGATGTTGCCGATCAGGATGCCGAAGCCGATGGGCACCAGCAGCAGCGGCTCGTAGTCCTTGCGAATGGCGAGATAGAGAAAGAGCAGGCCGACCGCGAGCATGCCCAGATTGCCCCAGGAGAGATTGCCCACGGCGCCGGCGGCGAGAAAGTCCTCGAGCGTCTGCATGTCATTCGTAGTGGAGGAGAGCCTGCCCCTCCTGCACGGCGTCGCCGGGCGCCACCAGGATCTGGGCCACCCGGCCGACCCCCGGGGCGACGATCGAGGTCTTCATCTTCATCGCCTCGAGCACGAACAGGACCTTGTTCAACTCGATCGCTTCGCCGTTGCGGCAGTGCACTTCGAGCACGGTGCCAGCGACCGGGGAGGCGACAGACCGGCGGTCCGCGGTCGACGCGGATGGCACCGTCGCCGCAGGCTGGCCCGGGTGGGAGGCGGCAGGCGCGCTGGCGCGGGTCGCGGCGGCCCGGCCCGGCGCGAGCGGGGCGATCGGCAGCGCCGAGGAGGGCGGGAAGCCCTCGCCGGGGTCGAGCACTTCGACGTCGACTTCGTAGGCGACACCGTGGACGGTGATCTTGAGCTTCATGGATTCACTCCGCAGGAGGTCGAATGGAGGCGAGCGCGGTCAGCCGCCGCGCGGCCGGGAAGACATCACGTGAGAACCCTGGAGAACAGCGCGACCGGTGACCGACCAGGCCGAAGCGGCGCCCTCGCCGGGCAGCATGCGGCGCACGCCGCGAATCCGGTGGCGGCCGGCGACGAGGGTCGCGGCGGCCGCGGCGAGCAGGACGAGCGTGGTCGAGTCGATCGTCGGCGCCGCCAGCAGGGCCTCCGCTTCTCCCCGTTTTTCGGCTGACTGCCAGCGCTCGTCGAGACGGCGCATGAGCGTGATCGCGCCGGTCACCAGCAGCAGGCCGAGAAAGACGACTCCCATGCCGATCAGGGAGATCTCGAGTCCGAAGCTCAGGGTATCGGTGTCCATGGGCGTGGTCGTCACATCGGAATCAGGCCGTGCTTCTTCTGCGGGCGAAGCTCCCGCTTGGAACGCAGGACCTCGAGTGCGCTCGCGACGTAGACCCGGGTCTCCGCCGGCTCGATGATGTCGTCGAGCATGCCGCGCGCCGCGGCGACCCGCGGGTCGGCGAAGCTCTCGCGGTAGGCCGCCGCGCGGCGCGCAAGCTCGGCGGCGGGATCCTCCGCCGCTTCGATCTCCTTGCGCGCCAGCACCCGCACCGCGCCCTCGGCGCCCATGACGGCGATCTCGGCGCCCGGCCAGGCGCAGGAGCGGTCGGCGCCCATCGCCTTGGCGCACATCGCGAGATAAGCCCCGCCATAGGCCTTGCGGACGATGACCGTCACCTTGGGCACGGTCGCCGCGGCGTAGGCGAAGAGCATCTTGGCGCCGTGCCGGATGATGCCGCCCAACTCCTGGCGGACGCCGGGCAGGAACCCGGGGACGTCGACGAAAGTGACCAGCGGGATGTTGAAGGCGTTGCAGAAGCGGATGAAGCGCGCCGCCTTGTCGGAGGCGTCGATGTCGAGTGCGCCGGCACGCACCATGGGCTGGTTGCCGAGGACGCCGACGGTGCGTCCGGCGACGCGGCCGAAGCCGATCAACAGATTGGCGGCGTACGCTGCCTGGATCTCGAGAAAGTCGCCGCGATCGACCGTGCGCCGTACGATCTCGCGCATGTCGTAGGGCTCGCGCGGGTCGGCCGGAACGATCGCCGAGAAGCCGTCGTCGGGATAAAGCGCCTCCTCGTGGAGCTCGGCGATGAAAGGCGGATCCTCGGTGTTGTTGGCGGGCAGGAAGTCGAGCAGGCGGCGGGCGATCGCCACCGCGTCGGCGTCGTCTGCGGCGACGAAGTGGACGACCCCCGAGTAGTGGGCGTGGCTTTCGACGCCGCCGAGCTCCTCGGCAGTGACCTCCTCGCCGGTGACCTCACGGATGACCGACGGGCCGGTGATGTACATCTGGCCGACACTCGCCACCTGGATGATGAAATCGGTGAGCGCTGGCGAGTAGGCGGCGCCGCCGGCGCAGGGGCCGGCGATGATCGACAGTTGCGGCACGACGCCGGAGAGCAGGACATTGCGGTAGAAGATCTGGCCGTAACCGTCGAGGGCGGCGACGCCTTCCTGGATGCGCGCGCCGGCGCCGTCGTTGAAGACCAGCACGGGGTGGCCGGAGCGCAGCGCCGCGTCCATGAGCTCGGCGATCTTGCCCGCCCCGGATTCGCCGATCGAGCCGCCGACGACGGTGAAGTCCTGACTGGCGGCATAGACCGGCCGGCCGCCGACGCTGCCGACGCCGGTCACCACGCCTTCGGCCGGCAGTTCCTTGCCGGCGAGATCGGGATGGGTGGAGCGGTGGCGCACCCAGAGATTCCACTCCTGGAAGGTGTCGGGGTCGTAGAGCAGGGCGAGGCGCTCGCGCGCCGTCAGCTTGCCAGCGGCGCGCTGTTTGGCGAGCCGCTCGGGGCCTCCCCCCTGCTGGAGGCGGGCGCGTTCGAGACGCAGGCGCTCGATTGCCGGGTCTGCCATGGTTCCTCCGGCCACGCTCCGTGCAGCAGGGGCGAGGCCGGATTCAGGGTAGCAGCCTTCGCCGCCCCGCCTGCTGCTTCTCGGGGTAGGGAAGGCGATCCGGCGGAGAGGGGGTGTCGGCCAGCGCCCGGTTCGGGCGCCGCGACTTGCCGAGTGCGACGTTTTCCTGCACGATCGGCCCTCGCCATCGTCGACGGGCCCGCCCAGGGGGGCGTCCCGGCGTCCTGGCGCCCCGGTGCTCCGCCGATCCCGCCGCTCCCGGCGCTCGCGGCGAGGGCCGCGCCGTGCAAGGGAGGCAAGAGATGAAACTCGCGCTGGTTGCCTGCTCCATGGTCGCCGCCGGGCTCGCCGCGACTCTCCCGGTCGCCGCCCAGGAAGCTCCGCCTGCGTTCGGCGAGCGCGTCGAGGTCGAGGTGGTGAACGTCGACGTCGTCGTCACCGATGCCGCGGGCAAGCGGGTCACGAACCTCACCCGGGAGGACTTCCGCCTGGAGGTCGACGGCAAGCCGATGCCGATCGACTACTTCGCGCCTCCGGGCGCG
The DNA here is from genome assembly GCA_018057705.1 of Thermoanaerobaculia bacterium. Lineage (NCBI taxonomy): Bacteria > Pseudomonadati > Acidobacteriota > Thermoanaerobaculia > Thermoanaerobaculia bacterium. The sequence continues at coordinate 62,020 of JAGPDF010000015.1, forward strand.
CAGCCGCTGACCAAGCCGCGGAGCGCCTCCGAGCCCGAGGTCGAGACGGTCGATC